>NZ_CAAJGQ010000034.1 GCF_901000775.1 Candidatus Rhabdochlamydia sp. T3358 | reverse complement strand
CCCTCCGTATTACCGCAGCTGCTGGCACGGAGTTAGCCGGTGCTTCTTTACGCAGTACTCTCACATGTATCAGTTATTCACTAATACACTTTGCTCTTGCGCGAAAGAGTTTTACAACCCGAAAGCCTTCATCACTCACGCAGCGTCGCTTCGTCAGGCTTTCGCCCATTGCGAAAGATTCTCGACTGCAGCCTCCCGTAGGAGTTTGGGCAGTGTCTCAGTCCCAATGTTGGCGGTCAATCTCTCAATCCGCCTAGACGTCTTAGCCTTGGTGCGCCTTTACCACACCAACTAGCTGATATCCCATGAACCTATCCTTTACCGCAAGGCCTCTTTACAAGGTCCCCCACTTTGATAGCCAATAAACTCTTATCGGTACCTCATTCGGTATTAGCGCCTGTTTCCAGTCGTTATCCCCAGGTAAAGGGTAAGTTATTCATGTATTACTAACCCTTTCGCCACTAAACTAAAGGTTGCCCTCTAGCCTCGTTCGACTTGCATGCCTCATCCACGCTGCCAGCATTCAATCTGAACCAAGATCAAATTCTCAGAAAAATATTTCTTGAAAATTTGCTCATATTAAAAAAATTAACAGGCAAATAAAATGATTTTATTCATTCCATTTACACAAGCTCTATTTTGCTTGCACGTCACTTCTGTTTTGCTGTTAAACATCTTTTGAACCAATCTCGTTGATTCTATTCCTTTTGCGCTTCTTGTCTTTCACGCTAAGGAAGTAAACAACATACATAATATACCGCTTTTTTCGCAATCGCTTTTCTTGTTTTTATTCGCTTTTTCATAGAGAAAAAAAAATTGCAACTTTAGAAAATTAGACGTTGCCAAGAGCCATATTTTTCAATAACTTTTCCTTTTGGGAAAGATAAGAAACCAATCAAAAACCCTAAAAGAAGATTGTGAAAGATAAGAAGTAAGGAGATCTCATGATGAAACCACACCGTGACAAGTAAGATAGCTGCAAATAGCAGATTCAAAAAGCGCAGTGCTCGAAATACTTCTGCACAGGAAATCAAAGAAATAAAGATAACTAAAAGTCCTAATATGTAATGGATATTAATTAAAAAACCACTGTTTATATAAGAAGCGCTAATAATTAGCCAAATGCCTAATACAATTAATAAAAGCAGACTCCAAGGCAGTGTTATCCCAAACGACTGCTTTAGAACTTTGGATTTTTTTTCCTCTACATGTATTCCATGCCAAAAGGTCTGCCAAAAGCAATGATTGTGCTTTGCTTCTTTTAAAAGCAAAAGAGTGGCTACTAATTCTGGAGCTGTAAATAAAATCATAATAGACATAAAAAAAGCTGTAGCTAAACACAAGCTACACCATGCACCGACAACTACAGGTTGTAAAACAATCAGCAGAACACTAATTATGCTTACAGGAATAACAAGAAAACCAAAAAGACAAACAAGCCATGGGTTTTTTGCCCATCTTTTACTACCGCCTTGCCATCCAAGTAAAAACTCTAAAGTATATCCAAAAGCTCCTAAGCCAGCATCAGAAATAGGAAATGCATGGGAAACATCGGAATTGAGTACTTTACTTGTCCCATCTAAAAAAAAGGGGTCCCAAACTTGAGAAATATACCCTAGTTGATACGCTGCCATGTATCGAGAAAAAAACCAACACACAAGAGCTAAAGCAATAGTCAAAACCCTTGCAGTCCAAGAAGAAGGGTTAAAAGACCATCCTTTAGGACAAAAGCTTGTGTTTTCAAAAGAAATTTCAGGCATTGCTAACTGAAAACCAAAGACAACAGCTAAAGACCCGATTAGGGTATCATTTAGATAAATAATGGACTGAGGAGCCCAAAATATCAGAGGCGCTAGTTTTAGCCAGATACCAAGCCCTGCTATGCCCCATGCAAATCCCTTTTTTTTAGTATAGAAAAAACCCACAGCAAATAATGTAATGAGCAATCCTATGCAAAGATCGTTATACATTAGCAGATCATCTTGATAGGAAAAGGTTAAAGGATTAGCAAATAACCAAACCCCTAAAGCCATGCTAAGAAAACAAAACAATTTTTTCATTGTACTTTTCTCTTTAGAGAATGGGGTATATTCAATCCATTTTCTTTATACCAAGCTATCGGGTCTTTTTTTAATTCTTCCGCCCATTTTAAAATAGTTTCATCCACACGCTTCTTTGGCTCCCAACCTAGATACCTTTTTGCTTTTAAGATGTCTAATTCGTAATGATCATCTGCAATTTGAATCATCCAAGGTTTGATAAAAGAGGGTTTCATAAAAGGCAAATGATCTTGGAACCAAGCACCTATTTTAGCAAGGGGTTTAGGAATACGCCAGGTTGTCCAGTCTTTTTTATATAGAGAGTAAGCCATCTTTTTCTGTAGTTCATCATAACTAAAAGTTTTAGCTTCTCCAATGAGCAGATTCATTTCTTCTGGAAGCTCTTTGCGTTTTTTCACACATAAGCCGATTGCTTCTACTAAATCATTCATATGGACAAAGCTAGACCCACAATGAATATCACCAGAAAAAAGATGAGCTTCTATTTGTTTTTCAAAAATTCTCTGCATTTGATTAGATAAAGGAATGGAATGGCATTTATCATCGTAAACACCTGCAATGCGTAAATTAACACTGCTAAATCCTTTTCTCAATTCATGAATGAGCTGCTCTGTTTGTGTTTTAGAGCGTGGATACCCCCAAGAAGGCGCTATAGCTGAATCCTCCGTTATTTTAACTCCTGGCTTAGTTGGTTTGTATATCAACATTGTTGAGGAAAAAATAAATTGTTCTAATTGGAAATGTGCTAAACTTTTCAGAAGTCTTTGTGTGCCTTTTACGGTAATTTGATCGTATTTTTCGCTCTCTGGTTCTGCAAAACTATAATAAGCAGCAAGGTGAATAACTGAGACTATTTTATCTCCATGATCTTTTTTTAATTGCTCAAACCCCTTGAGCACACTTTCATCAGAAGAGATATCTACTTTAATAAAAACCATATTCTGATTTACAGGTGGAGTAATATCAAAACCAATGATTTGATAATCTTGAGAAAAATACTCAGCTACTTTTGAGCCTATTCTTCCACTTATCCCTGTAATTAGAATTACTTGCTTGTCCATTATGAACAACTCGCTTTGGGCTTAACTTTAAAACATTTAATGTATGTTTCGCTTATTTTTTGCAAGTTTTATATAAAATAGGTGCACAAGAGACTTTATAGATTAGAGTCTGGAAGACCCTGCATAACAATGGGATTATCGGTCGCAGTTATTTGCTTAAATTGTTTGCCTAAATAAAAAGCAGATGAGATCCAAGCAATTAAAATAAGACATAAAACACCGGCTACAAAAGGAGCTGAAAGAGCTACACTTCCCATTAGAATAATAAACATCTGATAAGCTAATGAAGAACCGGATTTGCCTAAACTCGAGCCCAGACCATCAATTGCAGCTTTTCCTTTGAGTTTAGATTCACTATTAAGAGGCAAAAAAGCTACTTCTTTAGAAGCATCAAATACCGAATATTTGCAAGCTTTGCTCAAACAGTTTTGCAAAGATCCACAATATACCGCCATGGTAAAAGGAGCCAGTCCAAAAACAGCCGCTGAAAAAGCTGCCAATGAATCAGAGCAAAACATAAAAGTAAAAAAACCAACAGCGGTCAGCGTCATGATTGCTGGAGTGATAACTGCAGTAAAAGTCCAACCAAGTCTGGTAATTAAAACAGAAAAAAATAAAGCCCCACAGGTAGCTAATATACCAATTCCGACGGTTATTTTATTCATGTGTTCAAGCATGACATTGGGATCGCTAAATAGAGTTGTTAATTGAGCCTTCCATAAGACATCTGTAAGGTTAATACTGATGTTATAGCCTAAAACAATGATAGCAAGAGGAACTAAATACCTAGAACGAAGAATGTATTTTATACTCTCTCTAATAGAAAGTTGTTTTTTTATTTCTTGCTTAATTAGACAGGGCTCTTTCCTTTCTTTGTCAGTTAATACATATTGATTAATCCAAGCATAAAGACCCATGCAAGCAATTCCTAAAACCACAATTAATAAAATAAGCTGATAAATTGTCTGGCTCCAAGGATTTTCATTGGTGGGTAAAAAAGAAATAGTAAAGGGTTTGCTAAAAATTAAAGCGAGAGATCCTCCTAAAATAGGGGCTATATTTGAACCTATATTTAAAATCCCATACGTTCTTTTTGCTTCACCCACACATGTTACATCATTTACAAAACCCCAATAGATTACTGCTAATAATAAAGTAGCCCATAGCTCTGAAACTATATAAAAAGAGGTAAAAGTCCAATTGCGCACTAAAGCTATTAAGCCTTGAAATCCTTCTGGTAAAACAGTAGATAACCAATTTCCTAATGTATGCAGATGCAATTTTTCGCTATTTGGATATAAAATGAAGGCAAATACAAGAAAATAGGCTAGAAAACAGGAGATGGTGATATAAAAAACAGCTGACTTGCTAAAATAGCGATTCAGGCGAGTATACAACCAAGTAGCCCCAATTGCAGCAGGGAAAATCCCCCACACTTTAATAAAAGGGATTACCTCTGCTCCTGAGTGCTTCGCTGTTAGAATAACCGCATCTTTTAAATTTCGCAGTACGCTGTAACTTACACAAATGAGAAATAGTAAAAGTAACATGGAAAGAACTTTTTTAAGTTCAGAGCGATGAACAGGCCAAAAAATGCTTCTTAAAATACCGAATGCTTTTACTTTTTCTTTTGCCATAAACCTTTTAATAAGAGACTTTAAAATCCTCTAACAGAGAAATTTTTGCAATCTCAAATCTAATATTTTATAGAACTCATCACTTTTTATCCAACACTTTTCTCTTGTTTATTTTATTTAATATATATATATAATTATAAATTATATTTTTAACCAAATTAAAATCTATGAGCCGTAAGCTAACCAACCACCTTCATGAATTCTTTCCTCATATTAGCAGTCCCTTTCCTTTGTTTGGAGAAAAAGGGGGAATGTTTCTTTTTAATCTTTTTGAAGAATCTTCGGGTTTAACTATATCAGAAGACGAAAAATATGTTTATATAGAAGCTTATGTTCCTGGTATTAAATCAGAAGAGATAGAGCTTTCTCTAAATCAAGGAATTCTTTGGATCAAAGCTATTAAAAAAGAAGAAACAAAAGATAGTAAAAAAAAATTTTACCGCAAAGCTACTAGTTCATTTTCTTACAGCATTCCTTTACCTAGCGCTGTAGATGAAACAAAAAGTCCAGAAGCTATATGTAAAAATGGAATAGTAAAAATAAAATTTAACAAAAAAAAGCCCAACTAACTAAAAAAATTTCTGTACAAACCCTTTGAATTTTGGACTTTTTTTCCATTTCCTAAAGACAAAAAATGTTATTTTTAAAAGAGAAGTTTCTGCTAAGATAAACCTCTTTCCAAACCACTTTTAATTGGTACTTTATGGCTGAATCTCCTGCTGACATGCGCGTATTTATTTTATTAGGCCCTCCTGGAGCTGGAAAAGGAACTCAAGCAAAGAATTTATCTCAATATTTTCATCTTACTCATATTTCCACAGGAGACCTACTTAGAGAACAGATTCATAAAAAGACAGAGCTTGGTAAAACAGTAGATGTCTATATGCAGAGTGGCCAGCTAGTTCCAGATGAAATGATTTTACATATGTTATTTGAAAGAATCTCTGCGGAAGACTGCAAAAAAGGCTATATTTTAGATGGATTTCCTAGAACCTTAGCCCAAGCTGAAAAATTACAAGTCTATTTCACTCAAAATACAATTGAGCCATTTGTTTTTAATCTAGATTTAAGTGATCAAGAGATTATTAGGCGATTGCGAGATCGTCTGATTTGTGCAAAGTGCCATACTCCTTACCACCTATTCAATTCTCCACCAAAAAAAGCAGGGATTTGCGATATATGTGATGCAAATTTGGTTTATCGATCTGACGATCAACCTGAAGTCGTTAGTAAGCGCCTGCAAGTATATCATAAACAAACAGCTCCTTTAATTATGTATTACAAAAAGCTTAAGTTGCTTCACACCATTGATTGCAATCACACAGAGCAAGAGATCTTTAATCAAATGCTTCTTTATTTAAACATTTCTCTTACATCATGACTGGTTTTAAGAGACAGAGCGCTTTTTACCATAAAATTGAATGACGCTGCCTATAATAACCAGAGCCAGACCCAACCCAGACCATAAGTTAGGCAGCCGATTAAAAATAAGCCAATCAAACAATCCCGAAAATAAAAGAGCTACATAAGAGAAAGGGGCTAAAATAGATGGCCTAGCATATCGATAGGCAAATCCACGAAAAGATTGGTTGAAAATGCTTGTAATTCCCATGCCTAATAAAATCCATAAGTGCACAAAACTGCTTGTATGCCCATAAGCGCTTGTCTGAAATAATTCCCCTGAAAAAAGATAAAGAACTCCTGTAAAAATGGAACAGAGAAAAAACAAAAAAAACAATGTGCTTTGTTGAGGAGCATGATGTACTTGATGAGAATAGACAACTTGAGAACCTGCTAAAGCCACGGGAATCAGGAACCCGACTAAGCTAATTCTACTAATTACTCCAAGATCTGGCTGCAGAATACAAAGCACCCCTATAAAAGAAATGGCGATACTAAATAGAGTAATCATATTTAGACGCTGCTTATGAAAAAGGCTTTCAAAGATTAAGATAAATAAGGGTGAAGTATTTTGTAAAACAGCAGCATCAAGCAAAGATTGTTGATTTAAAAAATAAAAAAAAGAGTACTGATACACAAGCACACAACTGCTGCGCAACCACTGTATTTTCCAGTTTGTGGCTTGCCAAAGTTGAACAACAGAATATTTGGCTAGAGAAAATGGTAAGAGCAAAATAAAGGGAATGGCAAATCGTAAAAATGTGATTAAAAAAAAAGGAGTCTCATCCAATCCAAACTTAGAAAACAACCCAAAGAGAGAGATCCCAATAGTTGAAAGCAGGATGTATGCTACTCCTTTCATAAAATCTTGGTCAAAAGATTTTTCTGTAGACATATGCGAAGACCTTAAAGAGAGGTGCTTAATCTTCACTTCTATACAAGACTCTAGCTATCCTCTCAAGATAAAAACCCCACTATTCCTTCATAAATGGTATTCTTCCCTGTATTTTTTCTACCTCTTGTAGCAAAGTCCCAGTTTTAATAATATCCGCTAACTTTTCTAAATAATCGGTTAGGCATTGGTCCGTTGATAAATAAGGAACATGTTTACGTACCATATTAAACAGCTCTCTTGTAGCACTACTTAAAAGGTTTGCACCTCTAATTTCGGCAGCCTGTACTCCACAGAGCAGTTCAAAAGCTAATACATAACAGCTATTTTCATAAATTTCTCGAGCTCTTCGACCAGCAATAAGACCCAAAGAAACAATATCTTGAAAATCCCCAGTTGAAGTAAGCGACTGAATAGACACAGGATTACATAAAGAGCGGTTTTCAGCTGTTAAAGAAGCTGACATAAACTGCCCTCCCATTAATCCTAATCGTAAACCTGGATTTTCTAGACATAAAAAAGCAGGCAATTGGTTACTGTGATTTTTATCCATGAATCGATCAATACGTCTATCAGAAAGATTAGATAATGTAGTCATACATATGGAAAGATGATCCATAGCCATAGAAATGTATTGCCCGTGAAAATGTCCATTATGAAATATCTCTTGGTGTTCACAAAGAATCAAAGGATTATCATTACTTGAATTTAACTCATTTGTTACCACCCGCTGAATCCATTCAAGATTTTCTCGAATAGGTCCAATGATTTGAGGTGTACAACGAATGGAATAAGCATCTTCAATAGGTGCTTGAGTAGCTATTGGCTGTGTATGTGCATAAGACTGCAGCTGTTCTTCAACAGATTTTTCATCTACCGCCATTTGAGAATCTTGTAAAATCGCCCAAATATTTTTAGCGGTAATTAATTGGCCTTGATGAGGCTTTTGCGCATGTACAAATGGATGAAAAGGTTTCTTTTTTACCCTTAAACCTTCAAAAGTTAAACAAGAAATTACATCATAAGTTTTAATCAGTGAGATGGCCTTTTCCACTAGCGAAGATGCTAAAGCTGCCATTGCAGATGTTCCATTAATTAAGCACAAACCTTCCTTAAAGCTTAATTTCATAGGCTCAATACCCGCCTCTTTTAAAGCTTGCTGACCAGAGATAATTTGACCTTGATACTTTGCTCTCCATTTACCTGTAGCAACAAGAGCTATACATGCTAAAGGCCCCAAATCACCACTTGCACCTAGAGATCCTTTTGAAGGAATACAAGGAAGAATTCCAGCATTATAAATTTGCATTAATTTATCAAAATTAACCCAAGAAATAGCAGAGGTGCCTCGAGCTAGCGAATTCAATCTTGTTAAAATAGTAGCTCTTACTATGTGATCATCTAGATAAGAGCCTACATTTGTTGCAACTGCAGAAATTAAATTTTCTTGTAACTGTCCAGCAGAGCTAATAGGAATTAACCAATCTACAAAACCACCTAAACTTGTATTTACTCCATAAATCACTCGATTATCTTCTACAAACCGATTCAGCAACTCCCGAGAATCTTCAATCTTTTTTTTTGTCTCCTCAGAAATCTCTACTCTAGATTTATTGTTTTCTCCAGCTTGGTTTAAAATCTCTGTGGTTAGATCATGTCCATTAATAGTAACAGTATCGTTTTCTTTTTCTAGTATCATACTTTAAACATCCTATATAATTAAAATTATTATTAATAATAAAAAATCAGAAAAGTTAATTTATACAAAATAATAATTTATAGTCATTAAAATTATAGATTACTTTTTTTTATATAGTTTTAATTTAAAAAAATAGTTTAATTAAATTTATATTTAAATATTCTGCAAGAGATTTTTGTAATAAACTTTTAGGCGAAAAATTCTCTTAAATTTTTGCATATATTCTTTTATCGTATAAAACTCTTAAAATCAGTTGAGTTTTTAACTTAAAAAATGCACCTTAATGTTTTTTAGGGGTTGTTTTATGGTTTATTTATGGAATTGCTTTATTCGTATGGCTAGAGTTAAGGCTCGTCTTATCGCCTTAAAAGCTCATCTCATTAGAAAAATAAAAGCTGGCTCTTTTGAATCGCCTACATGTGCTTTTCTCGACACAAAACTTAAAACCCTTAATTTACGTTATCACACATTTGCACGAGCTCTTAAACTCATACAAGATAGAAAGCTGGAAAGGATCATAGAAACAGGAACTTCTAGATTTGGGGGTACTAATTGTGCAGGAGATGGTTGCTCTTCTTTAATTTTCACTGATTATATCAATAACTACGGTGGCAAATTTTACTCTGTGGATATAGACAAACAAGCGCTTTTAAATGCACAAAGAGATTTAAAACCAGGTTTTAAAAATGCTCACTTTATTTGCTCTGATTCAGTAGAATTCCTACATAATTTTTCAGAATCCATAGACTTTCTCTATTTAGATAGCTATGATTTTGAAGTTACTAATCCATTAGCTTCTCAAAAACACCATCTTTTAGAAGTACAGGCAGCCTACTCAAAGCTACATAAAAACAGCGTAATTATGATTGATGATTGCATGCTTCCTCGAGGAGGAAAAGGGAAACTTGCTATCGATTTTCTCATAAAAAAAGGATGGAGAATTCTTATAAAAGGATATCAAGTAATATTGGTGCAAAATTGATACAGACCCTACCAGTCTTCCTTTGTTTCATAGGCTAAAGCAATAAGCGCTTTATTCATTTTTCTTTTAAAAGCCTTTATGTGCTGCTCTTTAAAAACCTGTTTCCAAGCATGGATTCTTCCCTGACGAAATGTACTTGCAAAATCTTCGAAACCCTTCTTTCCAAAAGGGTCAAATTCATTCCCATAGAGCTTAGAAGCTATTTGTTCTAACAAAAATTCTGAAGGGTATAGATCTAAATAATTAGCAATACGTTTTATCTCTTTGATTTGAGCCTCTTGATTTCCTCCTCCTTTGGGACCGACTAAATTCTCGTATTTACAAATTAAATAGTCCGATCTCTGACAATATCTCTCAAGCTGTTCTGCAATTTTTACCATAGAAACCTGTAGAGAATGAGGAGCAAATTCTGCTACCTCATCTACGTCATAATCATAGTTAATGACAAAGAGTAGTTGTTCATCAAAAGAAAGGGTTTTAAAAACCTCTCTTTGTTCTGCACTCATTCCAGGCCATAAAGATGCACGAATATGATATACCATGGAAATACAAACATCTCTTAAATCCCGAATGTTAATAATCGTCTTCAGTCTGGGAATTTGTGCATAGCCCTCTTCCAATGAAGAAGGAACACAAAAATGCGTATATAAAAATTGTCGGTCCGATAAATTAAGCGGTATAAAATCAGCAT
Source organism: Candidatus Rhabdochlamydia sp. T3358 (assembly GCF_901000775.1). Lineage (GTDB taxonomy): Bacteria > Chlamydiota > Chlamydiia > Chlamydiales > Rhabdochlamydiaceae > Rhabdochlamydia. Next base: position 119,226 of record NZ_CAAJGQ010000034.1, on the reverse strand, counting down.
GCCATAAAGCAGTAGTTCCTGTTATCAGGTAAAGAGCTTTTAAGATCATATGCGATCCCGATTTAGGGACTGTAATAAGCACAAAAGGACTTGCGCTACTATCTTTGCCTAATAAAGAAAGAGGTAAAGTTAGCATAAAAAAAAGAAGTCCCCTCTGTATATAGGCCTTTAATTTACTCATGTAAAAAACCCTCTTTGATAAACGGGATATATATCAATAGCAGGCTCTTCATAAGGGTGCACCCTACTAATTTCCTTAAGAACCTGCTCTATATAGATTTCCTCGCAAAGCATCTCAATTCGCTCTTCTATCACCTCTTCTAATTGGTTCTCTTTACCAGTCCAAGGCTCAGATCCTTTTTTTGGCAGAAACCTTGCGGTTCCTTTTACAGAAAAACTACAATCAGAATATTTACCTATTTTTCCTGCTCCTACCTTAGCTGCAGCAGTTCTTATTTGATCTGCATGAGATTCGGGAGCAAAAATAACAAGCTTTGCCCATACTTTCATAGATTTTCCTCTAATAGATAATAGGGAAGAGGATCTTGCACATCTATCCAGCTACCAGTCCAGTAATGAATAGCTGCTGTTTCTAAAGGTAGTTGTGACAACAACTCCTGTTGACTTAAAACCTTTATCTCAGGTGCAGAAAAAGGATAAAAAAAAGTACAAGGCAAATACATATTTCTGTACTGGTAATTGATGTTATTTTGTTCATATGCAAAAATTACACGTGATAAATAATCAGGCCCTGTTTTTTCCACAGCTGTTTGATATTGGTATTTTATGACATTTTCATTCATATGTTCCATAAAATCCAGAATTAAAGGATGGCCTGGAGCAGCTCCTACTAAAGCATTACACGTTTTATACATATCATAAATAAGGCCATGTTCTATCGGTTCAAATCCAATATAAAAGTCAAAAGATTTATGCAGCCCATCAAAGATTTCTGGTTTTATACATTCATAATCCACATCCACATATAGACCACCATATTCCCAAAGTATTTCTAAACGTAAGATATCTGATTTTTCTCCATAATTACTCGATTGGTCATAGAGCTTTCTATTATATAAAACCATCTCTTTGACATCATCATCTGTCCATAGTTTATACTCCCAACCCATTAGATTTACCCAGGATTTCATCCATTCACCATACTTTTCAGGGACTTGCCCTCCCAACCAAATCTGATGCACGATAAGCGGAATTCTAATGGAATCATCTTCTAGCATTCTCGCTTTAATGATATTACGAGCATAAATATTTCTAAATATCTCTAAATATTTTGTATTAGAAAAATCTCCTTTTTTTTGTTTTTTTATAAAAACATCTTCATATTTATGGAGGCTATTTCCATCGCGCATCATTGACAATGTAAAATCTGGATATACAAGCCCTGCAAATAAGGATTCATATGAAAAAATGAACAGGATCCATAAAAAAGAGCATAAGTGGAAATATCCACTTGTAAGTGCAAACAAGCGTTTCATATTAAATCTTTTTGTTTTAAATAAAGGTACTTTGACAAAGTCTAAAGACTTTGCTTATAAGAAGATTATTCCTTGTAAAGGATGCTCCCTACTCTCCAGCAACATGTTTTCAACAAAAAAACTATAACATATTCTCTTTGAAATTCAATACATTTTTATGTAAACATAAGTTTTAGATATAAAAATTAAAGGAATTTATATGATTAAAGCATATGCTGTAAAAAAGGCTAAAGGGTTACTCGAGCCTTTTGAATATGAATCAAAGCCTCTTTCTAAATACGATATCGAATTAAACATTTCTCACTGTGGGGTATGTTATAGCGATGTTCACTTAATTGATAACGATTGGCATATATCCAGTTATCCTTTAGTTCCAGGTCATGAAATTATTGGAATAATCACAGCAAAAGCAGAGCTAGTAAAAAACTTCGAAATGGGAATGAGAGTAGGTATCGGTTGGCAAGGTAGTTCCTGTATGAACTGCGAATGGTGCAATCAAGGAGAAGAAAATCTATGTAGTCAATCAACAGCTACCTGCATAGGGCATTTTGGAGGCTATGCTAAAAAAATAATTGCAGATGCTAGATTCGCTTTTCCTATTCCTGAAACCCTCACATCGTTAGAAGCAGCTCCTCTTTTATGTGGCGGAGCCACTGTTTTTTCTCCTTTCCTAGAATATAAAGTCTCTCCTACTGCTCATGTCGGCATAATAGGCATTGGAGGATTAGGTCATCTTGCTCTACAATTTGCCAAAGCTTGGGGATGTGAAGTAACTGCTATCTCTTCTACCTTAGGAAAAAAAACTGAAGCGGAAAAATTTGGTGCACATCATTTCCTTTGCACTACTGACAAAAAAGAGCTTGCTTTACACAAAAATTCTTTTGACTTCCTTCTTTCCACAACTCACGGTTCTTTAAACGTAGAAGAATGTGTAGATTTACTAAAGAGCAAGGGTAAATTATGTATAGTAGGAGCTCCTAGTGAAAAAATAGAGCTATTGAATCGCTCTTTAATCAATGGCCGAAAAACCATCTGTGGCAGTAATATCGCAAGTAGACCTGGCATTCAAAAAATGCTTAAGTTTGCAGCTTTACATAAGATTAAGCCGCAAGTTGAAGAATTTCCCTTAACAGAGGTCAATACCGCCATTGAAAAATTGCGCTCTAATAAAATTCGTTATCGCGCAGTTTTAAAAATCGCTCCCGACTAATTTGCAGGAGCAGGTCTTTTGTTTTCTTGCCTAATGGTTTTTATATCGCATTTTATCATAGAGAGATCGTTTTGTATTTCCTTTAAAACGTTAAGCAAGTCTCGCAATCTATCTTGCATACGTTCATAATTTCTAGCTTCAAAGTTAACTAAAGCAGCAAAAGCACCTTGTTGAGTGTAGAGATTCACAATCTGAAATGGCCATTCATATTCTCCTGTACGCTGTATAGATACAGCATCACCAATAAGCCAACTAGCTGCAGGATTACCATATTTATCTACCCCAAACCAACCCGATCCTTTATGAATCAAAACCTTATTTAATACAAAATGACTATTGTCGCTTAAACAAACATAATATTGGTCATCTAAACAAAAACTGCTTTTTACAGTTAAAGAAACTTCAGTTGATTCTGCTTGAACTTTCATATGAAGAGACAGCATGCTAAAAAAAACAACTCCTAGTAACAATCTTCTTAATGTATTCATGAGTACTCTCTATCATAAAAATTACAATTCTATTTGCTTAAAGAAAAAAAAGGCTAAAGGTTGTACTAAAAAAATTCAAGATTTTAATAGAAGAAAAGTCCTGTCCATATAGATATGGAGCTTTTAAACTATTGCTGTTTTTGAAAAAGATTATTATTATCTCTATAAATTTTGGATAAGAATATGAAAAGAAGAAGTATCTGGATTTGTCTTACTTTAGCATTGATTGCCTCCTCTTACATCTTATTGCTATGGCTCAAGAGCCATCGCTCTCCGCAGTTATTAGGAAGATGCATTCATCGTATAGACACTCTTGAGAAAGTGGTTGCTTTAACTTTCGACGACGGCCCCTCTTTTTACACAGAAGAAATTTTGGATATTCTTCGTTTGCATAAAGTACAAGCAACCTTCTTTTTGTTAGGACAAAACATCGAGCAATTTCCAGTCCTTGCACAACAAATCTATAAAGAAGGACATGAAATGGGTAATCACAGCTATTCTCATCAATCTCTTATTTTTAAATCTTGTGCCTTTATACGAGAAGAAATCGAAAAAACAGATCAGCTTATTAAGGAATCTGGCTACCAAGGTATCATTCATTTCAGAGCTCCCTATGGGAGAAAACTTCTTGGGCTTGCCTGGGTTCTCTATAAATCCAAAAGATCTCATATCCTCTTTGACGTGATTCCAGACGATTGGGCCTGTCCCGGTGTTGCTACTATCGTAAATCGCATTCTAGCTCAAACAAAACCTGGGTCAATTATTCTTTTCCACGACGGCAATGGAGACAATGTAGCACAAGATAGATCACAGACTGTTCAAGCTCTATCCCTTATTATTAAAGAGTTAAAAACAGCTGGATACCAATTTGTCACAATTTCAGAACTTTTGGATAAGATATCTCTTCAATCATCACCTCCAAAAGCATCTTATACTTAAGTTACTTGCAATAAACATATTAAAATAAAGGGAATATATTTTTGATAGCATAAATACTATCGTTTTTCTTATTTTTTATGCTTTATTAGCATAAAATTCATTGATTTTTATAGCAAATATGCTATTGTAAAAAATTATGAGGTAAACATGAAATCCTATTCTCCTTCAGAAAAGCTTCTTATTGAAGAAATTATGCACACATTGCAGAAAGTGAAAATAGCTGTTAGAAACCTTTCTGTTGGAGCTCTTATTAGCTCTATCCGAATACAGCTAGGAATGTCTCAAAAGGCTCTAGCAAAACGAGCAGGCGTACCTCAGTCGACAGTTTCTCGAGTCGAACAAGGACAGAGCGGAAGTTTATCCACATTGAATAAAATTCTTGAGGCAATTTCATGCGACCTTGTAATTGCACCTCTATTACATGACTCAATTGATGCGATTCGACGCAAGCAAGCAAGAAATGTCGCTGAAAAACAAGTACGTTATCTCAAAGGAACAATGAATCTAGAAGATCAACAGCCTGACTCTCGGTTTATTGATGAGCTAATTAAACAAGAAGAAGAACGTCTCTTACAAGGACCCAACGCTAAATTATGGGAAGAAAATGTTTAAAAGTTTTAGTTTTCCTGAAGATGCTACCCCTATAGATGATTGTAGTGGACTCATTCCAACTTGGGTTCATCATTTAAGGGACCTCAATAGAGTAGAAGCTGAAAATATCCTGAATGCACAAAGAAAATATCTTATAAAACCTGTTCACGATCCGAAAAATTGGTTTCAAGTAGCAGAGCTAAGAACAATTCATAAAGCTATGTTTGGGAATATTTGGAAATGGGCAGGGACTTACCGAAAATCAATTACTTCAATAGGTATCAACCCCAGGTTGATCCCTTCTCAGCTAGCAGAATTTTGCTTTGAAGTAATTTCCTGGTTGCAATATCCGGTGGAACTCACTTTTTTGGAAATGGCTGCAAGAGTTCATCACCGATTAGTTTTTATTCATCCTTTTGAGAATGGAAACGGTCGTTTTTCTCGTTTAATTGCCGATCGTTTTCTTCTTGCTTTTAGATGTTTGCACCCCATATGGCCAAATAATTTGAATCAAGGATATGTGTCCCGAAAAGATTATATTCTAACGCTTAAGAGTGCAGATAAAGGCAACTATGCACCTTTGGTTGACTTTATGATAAACTTGGGAGCAAATGACCCTACCTTAAGCGAGTTAATCAGAAATAATTTTTACAGGACTTATCTAAAAGGGGAAAAAGGAGTTGCCATGGTGAATGCTTTACTTAGGAGAGGAGGCAATTCCAATGATCAAACTTCTAGTGGTGATCGATTATTGCAATTAGCCGTAAAGGCTGGTTTAGATGAAATTACTAAAGTCTTAATAGCTTCGGGAGCTGAAATAGACGTCAAAGATCGAAGTGGCTTAACACCCTTTCAAGTTTGTGTTGTGCAAGAAAATAAAGTACTTGCAGATTTCCTATTATCAAAGGGAGCAAAGCAACAACCTCCTCCAGGACCAGGTTATATGAAGTATAATAAATTATATCGAAAATAAAAGCAGTTGGGATGCACTCAGAATTTTTTCTTGCGGAAAGCTGCTGGAAAAAGCCTCTTTCGATCTGCTTAAAAAAATGATAATTTGAAGATTTAAGAAATATCTAATATACTTTCCGGCATGACCACTTTAATCACTTCTCGACTTATACTTCGCATTCCCACTGAAGGCGATAGTTTTGAATTGCAAGCTTTTAAAAAACGAAATATGAACCATCTTGCTCCGTGGAGATCAACAGCTGTAGAGTTAAATCATACTGCTCAGATAATGAAATGGCAGGAAGATTTTAGAGAGAACAAAGCTATTTGTTTTTTACTATTTCTTCAAGAGCGTCCTAAAGGCGAAATAATCGGTCTCTGCAATTTTTCTCAGATTTTTCGAGGTCCTTTTCAAGCCTGCTATTTGGGATACCAAATAGATGCTGCATATGAAAGAAAAGGTCTTATGTCAGAGGCTGTAGAAAGAGGTATTCAATATATGTTTAAAGAACAAAACATTCATCGAATTATGGCCAATTACATGCCCTCAAATACAAGAAGTGCTCAGCTGCTGAAAAAACTTGGATTTACTATTGAAGGCCAAGCAAAAAAATATTTGCTTATTAATGGTCAATGGGAAGATCACATTTTAACTTCTTTGACAAATCAAGGGTGGGCTTTTACTTAAATAGAATTTAGGGCTCTATTAACTCTTAATACAGGGAATGGGACAACTGATCTATTACTGCAGTACCAAAGGTAAGGACTTTTTTTTCATTAGAAAACATCTCCTCCCCATTTTTAGAAAGAAGAAGTATTTAACCGAGATAAAAAAAACTGCATTTTACCCTCATAAGATTAAGTTACTAACTATAAACAAATATTAAAATTTAATTCAATAAAAAATCAAATACATAAAATAGATACAAAATTACATAATTAAATAAATCTATCTTAATTCATAAATAAGGTTAAAGTACCTAGCTTGCGGTCTTTTTTTCGGCAACAAACTGAATACACATCTGTTCTCTTTGTTCTATTTCAGGAATATCTATCCGGTATAGACATGTTTTGATTTCATATCCTGCTTGCTTCAAAAGCGGCCTTACCATGCGTCTGTCCGGAAGAAACCAAGCTCCTAGCTCTTTTAGAAAATTTATCTGCTGTATCTGTCGTACCTGCTGCACCTTTTGCTGTGGTTTACAATCAGACCGAAAAAGCGTTCCTATAAGAAAACCGCTTTCTTTGATAAAGACGTCATGAACTTTGGTCCAGGTATCACGAAATTGAGCAGGATCGATATAAGAAAAGATATCTGCTGCTACAACAAGATCTACAGGCTCCAAGGGAACATACGTTGAGACGTCTTCTTTGATTATTTTTAACTGACCAGATTCAACAGCTGCTTTGTTTTTTGCTTTAAGAACATCTAAGGCTGATTGAGAATAATCCACAGCAATAACACGCCACTCTTTTTCCAACAAGGAATTAACAGCTGGACTATTACCAGATCCAAGATCAATTGCTATCTTTCCTTTCCCAGAGGTATCCTTTATAAATTGCTCAAACACAGGCAAAGATGCCGCTTTATGATCTCCAGCAAAAGCTCCCCAGAACTCCTTTCGATCCCTTGGCATACCAGGGACACAAATATTTTGTTTTCCACGCCAATCCGCCATGTTTATAGAGTTCCATATTACATTTATATCTCTAGCGGTTTCTTCATTCATTTCAACAATTGGCTCTTCAATAGGTGCTTGTAGCATTTTAACAAAGGCTTTTTTGGTTTGTGGGTTATCTTGAACAACACCGGATAAAAAACTCATAGCGTTCTCCTTGTTCACTTTTTTAAAGACTTAAATTCTCATAAAAAATGGATTTAAAATAAATTTTAGGAAGAGAATATTCTTTTTATAAAAAAGAAGCAAGTTGATTTAAAAAAATAAAGTCTTATTGGAATTTTCATCCTAAATCCCAAAAAAGCTTTTTATTGAAAAAATCATGCATGCATTACAGAAGAGAAGATCTTTGGATATGGCTTCATTAGAGTTTAAAGAAACAGCCAAAAGAATGGGGGCAGTTGGACTCGAACCAACGTAAGTCTAAGACTGAGAGATTTACAGTCTCTTGCAATTGCCGCTATGCGATACCCCCTAGAAACAATGCTGGAGAAAGGAATCGAACCCTCAACCGTCCGCTTACAAGGCGGATGCTCTACCGTTGAGCTACTCCAGCAATTAGATGAAAACTTTATAGCAAAGAGCTCTTTTACCCTCAAGAATTATCTGAATTTTTATTTTCAGGAGGGACAACGCTTTTAGTTCTTTGAAAAAGGGAAGAAACCTTTCCAGATGACGTTGGAGGTTGCTGCAGAGAAACACGCTCTGGACTTAGCGCTTTGGTTGTTCCTTTGCTTTCACAACATTTTTTAAATTTTTTTCCTGAGCCACAAGGGCAGGGATCATTTCGACCTGTCTTATTCATTATTACCTCAAAAATAGGTGCTAGAATATCCTAAGTCGCATAAAAAGAGCAATCGTGAAATAATGGTTCCGAAAAAAGGATTTTAAAAATGATAAACTTACCTATTCCTTTAGCTACTCCTCCTTGGACTGGTTTAGGCCGCAAATTAGAAAGCTTATGTCGCAAGGCTTTATACGAATATCAACTATTAGAAGGGATTGATAAATTAGCGATTGCTTTAAGCGGGGGCAAAGATAGCTTAAGTTTATTATTTCTACTCAAAGCAATTTTAGGAAGAGGATTTCCTCCTATCCAACTACACGCTATTCACATTGGAGGGGCTTTTTCTTGCGGAGCTGGAATAAGCAGCTCCTTCCTAAAAGGAATTTGCGAAAAGTTAGACGTCCCTCTTACCATTGTAAATGTAGATCAGGATATAAATACATTGCAATGCTACTCCTGTTCGCGCAATAGAAGAAAAATTCTCTTTGAAACAGCAAAAAGTGTCCAAGCAACGACTATTGCTTTTGGCCATCATCGAGATGATAGTGTAGAAACGCTTTTTATGAACCTTATGCATAAAGCAGAATTCGCTGCTATGCTACCTAAAGTTCCCATGCACGATTATGGTGTTACCATCATTAGACCCTTAATTTACGTGCCCGAAGAGAGTTTAATACAATTCGCTAAATTTTATGAATTTTCAAGAGTTGTTTGCCAATGTCCCGTAGGTCAAAAATCCATGCGTAAAACAGTAAAAAATATGTTAAAAAACATACAAGAGAATTTTCCTAATGCAACCGATAATTTAGCAATAGCCTCCCGTATTTACGGCTCTCAAAAAGCTTTAAAAAAAACTTAAGCTCTGCTTTAATCCATCAAACTATGTATATATCTGAATTACTCGCTGTCATTTGTTACTTTTTTTTACTAACCCTTATTGCCATCTATTCTTATAAACGCCACCTAACAGCTACGGATTTTATCATTGGCAGTAGATCCTTAAATTACTGGCTAACTGCACTAGCAGCTCATGCTAGTGATATGAGCAGCTGGTTATTTATGGGTTATCCAGCAACTATTTTTGTAGCAGGTTTATTTAATGCCTGGGCTGCTATTGGGTTAGTACTATTTATGTTTTTAAATTGGCAATTGATTGCGCCTAAATTAAGAATAGCAACTGAAGAGTACAATAGCTTAACCCTATCTTCTTTTTTTGAAAGCAGGCTAGCTGACACCTCTGGACTTATCCGCTTATTTACCGCGACTATGTCGATTGTTTTTTATACTATTTACATCTCAGCTGGCCTCGTTGGGCTCGGTGTTCTCTTAGAGGTGCTCTTTCAAATTCCTTATTCTTGGGGGATTTTTATAGGAATTTCTATTGTTATTCCCTATGTATTTGTAGGGGGTTATTTAACGCTTGCTTGGATTGATTTATTCCAAGGGATTTTTCTCATGTTGGTGATTGTAGCCACTCCACTTTTTTTACTCAGTAAGCTAGGTGGATGGGATCATCTGTTTCAAGTTGTCCATGTAAAAAATTTATCCTTATCTTTATTTCCCGATTTCTCTTTTCATTCTATTTTACAGATTATCTACATGGTATTTGGATGGGGATTAGGTTATTTTGGCCAGCCTCATATTATCACTAAATTTATGGGAATTAGAGATGTAAAAGAAATGAAAAAATCCCAATATATTGGAATGAGTTGGATGGTTCTTTCTATTAGCGCTTCTACTTTAGTTGGCCTAGTTGGTATTTTATATTTCCAACAAGGCCTAGAAGATCCTCAGCAACTTTTTGTTTTAATGGTAAGAGATTCTTTTGCTCCCTTTTTTGTAGGCTTTATTTTATGCGGTGTATTAGCTGCTACAATTAACGCAATGAGCGCTCAGGTATTGGTTCTTTCTTCTAATATTTCAGAAGATTTTTATAAACGTTTAATCCGTAAAACAGCCTCATCCAAAGAGAGATTAGTAGTTGCGCGAATAGGAATCCTTATAGTTGGATTCCTTGCATTTTTTATTGCTTACGCAAAAATAAGTACTATCTATTCACTTGTAATGTATGCATGGTCTGGTTTAGGTTGTTCTTTTGGACCTTTAATTCTATTATGTTTATACTGGAAAAAAGTAAATAAATATGGAGCTTGGGCAGGAATTTTAACAGGTGGCATTACAGCAGCTATTTGGCCTTATTTTAATGCTGAAATACCATCCATGATCCCTGGATTTTTTATAGGATTAATTGCTATTTATGCAATTTCTAAATTAGCTCAAAATAAAATTCCTCCATCAACCCTACAGGAGATATAATGCAAAAAAAACCTTACATTCTAATCACAAATGATGATGGGATCGAAGCCCCAGGGCTTTTTGCCTTATATCAAGCTGTTTGCGATTTTGCAGAAGTTGTTATTATAGCCCCTGCATCAGAGCAGTCTGGTGTAGGAGCTGGTATCTCTTTAAGAAACCCTTTACAAATTCAATCTGTTGTTTGGCCAAATAATGCAGCTGCATGGAAAGTAACAGGCACTCCTGCTGATTGTGTGCGCTTAGGGTTGCACACTATTTTACAGAGAACCCCTGATCTTATTCTATCTGGAATCAATCGAGGATCTAATGCGGGAAGAACTGTTCTCTATAGTGGTACCGTTGGTGCTGTTATTGAAGGAACGATGAAAAATGTCCCCGGAATTGCTTTTTCCTCCGTTAATTATAAGAATCCCAATTATGAGCAGTTTAAAGAATTTGTGCAGCCTATTGCTTCACAATGTTTAACCCAACCACTGCCCAAAGGAACTTTGCTGAATGTAAATTTTCCCAATGCAGAAAAAATTCAAGGCATAAAACTAGCTCATCAAGGAATGGGTTATTGGATGGAAAATCCAGAACAAAGACTCCATCCAGAAGGACATGAATATTATTGGCTAGGAGGAAAATGGAGCACGCATGAAGAAGATGAAGGAAGCGATGTATACTTACTAGAAAAAGGATACGTCACAGCCGTTCCTATTCATGTCAATCATTTAACAGATAAAGCATTGCTTTTAGAAAGAAAACAACCTTTTGAGCATTTTGTGAATTCTAAACCAACTCTCACCGAGCTTTAACTTGTTTTTTTGCAATGTGTCTTTCCAACGCACCTAAACGCAGAAAAGCCTGTTTCTGCGTTCTTTCTACAATTTCTCTTCCACCCTCTATTTCATAAAGCCTTTTTAATTCCTCTTTTAAAGCTATACTATAAAAAGAAGGATAAAATTCTTTAGCTTCTAAACTACTTTGTTGAAATTTACGAGCTGCTATCATTAAATCGACTAAATCTTCAAAATGCTGCCTTAAAATAGGTTGAGCTTGTATCAATTGCTGACGATCTTGAATACATTTCAATGTATTAAGCATTTTTCGACAATGAGCATCCCCTTCTAGTTGAAAATCTTCATAGGAACTGGGATTACAACCCACTAAGATAAGAACAATAAATAATTTTTTCATGCAAAAGCGTTAAGTTATGCTGGTTATATATTATACATCATTTCAAAGAAATAGGGCGCTCAAATTCATCATATTGGATCTCTCTAACTGAACCATTTGGCAAGATGATTTTAATCAAATTGCCAAATGAATTATATTCATAGAAGCTCCTATTCCCCATAGCGTCGATTACTTCGATTAAATGGTCATTTTCATCATATACAAAATTCGATGTTAATCCAAAAGGATCGGTTTTTGATAAAACATTTCCTTTTCGGTCATAAGAGTAGCTTATTTCTCCAAGCTCAGAAGCAAGTTTAGTTACTCGATCTCGCTCATCATAAGTATAGTAAATGGTTTTTCCTATTTCAGAAATTTCTATAAGACGTAAGCGGTCATCATAAGTTCTTTTAGAAACAAGTCCATTGCTATGGTAAATTTCCAAGGGAAGTCCATTTTCATCAAGTATAAATCTTTGTTTTCCCCCACTAGGAAAATCTATGGAAAGAAGACTTCCTGTTAAGGGATCATAATGAAAAGAAGTTGCAAAAGATTCATTTCCTCTAGTAATTACTTTTCCTTTTTGTACACTTAAATAATTCATGTAAAAAGGTTGATAAATTTTTATCAGTCTTCCTTTTTCATCATAGCGATAAGCTATTTTGGTTCCATTTCCATCTATTTCTTCAAGAAGATTGCCCAACTCATCAAATGCATACTTTCTTTCACCCCGATAAGCATCTTTAATTGTAATAGGACGACCGAAAGCATCATATTCATAGGAAATTTCCAGATCGTTATCAATCATTTTTTCAGGTCCAAAGGATCCTGCATAATGCCACTCTAGTTTTCTACCTAATGCATCTATCATTTTTCTAGGGCGATATTTTTCATCAAAATACTCTTCTAAGAAAAAATGATTAGCTCCTTCTATGCGAGCTTTTCTCTCTGATAAGCTAAATTCTTGTTTAAACCATATTCCATGAAGAGCTTTTTCTTCAGCTCGATGGTACACATCATAAAGGGCTTCGAAAATTTTATTTCCTTTAGCATCGAAAATAGAAGAGAGGTGTTGCTCTTGATCATACTCATAGCTTGTTAAAGTCCCCTCTTTATCTCGAACTTCTTTAAGCTGACCCTCTGGAGTATATTCATAATAAATACTCTTACCGCCTATTCCCCTTATACAAGTAATAGTAGAGCCTTCATATTCAATATGAATAGCTTTTTTCCCTTGATGGGAAATAGAAACCAATCTTGCATCTTGATGATCATATTCTATTGCGATCCCATGTTGATCACTGATCTTAATTAATCTGCCTGTAGGATCAAATAACAAGCTCTCTTGTTTTCTGGAAAAAGAAAAAGTCTTATCCGCATTTTCAAGCAGAAGAGCAGGGTTTTTTTCATTGCGGTATATAGGCCTTTTTTCCACATCTAGCCCTACAAGTTGATAAAGGCTCTCTACTGCTTCAATACCCACAAAAATCTCAGGATACACTTTTAAAACATTGCCATCGGAGAAACTCAGCCATCTTTTTTCATTAGGAAAGCGAAGTTTTGCAGGGGTTACATCCCATCCTAAACCAAATCCAGATTGCTGTTCATTAAAAGAGCTATAGGTGCGAACAAAAGCTAAAGGAATATTTCCTAGAACGGGAAAACTCATATCGACAAAGGTTTTTTTTACTTCTCCTACTTTTAGAGTTTTAGCAAAAGTCTGTGCAACAGCGGTATAGCCCCTACCAAAATCCCAAATCAATTCTTCTTCTTTCAATCTTGCTTGCAAAATTTCCTCTTTTACCTCATGAACCTCCTCACTTTTTGTAGTAGAAAAATTAGTATCATCTAGATGATAGATGACACCTCCTCTGATAATTATCCCGCCGGAAATATCATGTATTTTAGGAGTATCTGTGGGAGTGCTAACAAATTGAGGGATGTAGTTCTTAAAGAAAGATAGATCAAAAGGCAATCCTTGCTCTTTGATCCATTTAACAATTCCTGTGATTTTTCCTAGTCTTTTCAAGTCTTGAAGAATAGGAAATTCATGAGCGTAGCTTTCATAGTTCTGTGTAAAATGCGCAGCAAATTTTTCTGATGCAGAATCTTGATAAGTACCTTTTTTAAAGGTAGTCTCCGTTAATACTTTCATGCGCACTTGATCAAAAACCATAGAGCTACCATCTTCTGATTCAATAAGGCTAATTTTTTCTGGTGTAAACCACATGCGCCATGAGACAACTTCTGAAGGATGGTATTCTTTATGATACAACTTTAAAAGATTGGAATAACCGGGAACATGTGCCTTAAATTTCTTTCCCGTATAATTATCCTTTCCTAAAGTAAGGTTTTTTAAAAGCCGATCTGCTTCAAATAGCACTTGTCCAAATCGTGTGTTTTTGGTGTCTCCATAATAAGTAACTATCATCCCAGGATGTTTTTTCTTCATGGGATTAAGATCTGGGTCCATAGAAACCCCAGGGTCTTGTTCTGGATTATCTCCTAATCCATATACAGAGCGAATAGCTACTGCTAAATCATCTAAATGCATTTGAGAAATTGAAAGATCTTTTTTGCCATATAGAATCACCTGCTCTGTTTTTTGATCAAAAACCACCCCAGAAATATCTGCAATATTTGTCATTAATTCAGCTGTCTTGGATAGAGAAATCCCCCCGTAATTAGGTTTAAATAGTAAGCCATGCTCTTGACTTCCAAATCTAAGTTGAGGAGGATCAAAAGAGTAAGGAATACACACATCATCTTTACCAGGTAAAAAATCTGGATGAATATGATTTCTTTCTTCTCTAATCCAATTGCAAAAACCTTTGGGAGTTGTAATACCGCTAGTAGGCGTCTGAAAACTATATCTAGGAGGATGTGGATATCTTATAGAGTCTAAAGCATCTAAAACATGATCAACACAATTATCCCAAGGGGTCCAATGCGTTCTATTGGCAGCTTGTCGTGCTAAAATTTGCTGTTCAGGTGTTATCCAAATTTTTAAAGAGACAGTTTGACTACACAAAGAACGATCCCACTCAGCAGGTTCTATTTTCCCTTGAGGCCATGCTCCAACAGTAAATATTTCCTTATCGGCTGTTATACCCCCTATCCAAGCATGACCGACTCTAGATTTGTCTCCATTAGAGGTTCTAGCACCAGGTGGATTTCCAAAAATATATAAAGGAACCTTAACAGCATAAAACCCCGATGGATCAATATAATTAACAGGATTGTTTCTAACATACACATAAGCATTAAGAGTTTGTGGATCGCCTAAGATCCCTAAGACAGAATCAGGAGAAATAAATCTTCCTATTTCAGGATCGTAGTAGCGGTTTCTTAAATAAATCAGTCCTGTTTCTTCATCATATTCTTCTCCTGAATAACCGTAAAAATTTCCAAGAGCGCTTTTTTCATTTTTTACTCCAAAAGCATCATAGCGATAACTTTCTATGATCTTTTGATTGTTATCGGTTAATAAAGAGACGCTTTTTCCTGGATGATCGTATAAGAAAAATTGAGTATCGGTTACTCCTTGTCTAAGTAATCTAGAAAATCCGTATACATAGCGTTTTTTGGTTCTTCTCTGCTCATCTTTTTCTAATAATACCCTACTAAAAGGTGCAACAGGATCATTAATGAAAGAGGTTTTCTCTCCATTAACGGTTTTAGAAATTCTTCGACTTTCTCCATCATAGGCAAAGGTAACTTTGTCTGACCTGCTCCCCAAAAGTTGATCCATGCTAAAATGGACGCCTTTAAATAAGGAGCAAGAAGCCAATGAAGAACAGTCGATTTACTGAGGAACAAATCATCCAGATACTTAAAGAAGGAGAAGGAGGATCTATAGCAGATGTTTTAAGGCGTTATAATATTGCAAAAGGAACGTATTATGCATGGCGTTCAAAATACTCTGGATTAGAATTACCTGAAATTAAAAGGCTAAAAAAGCTAGAAGAAGAGAACAGAAAATTAAAACAACTACTAGCGGAAGCACAACTTGATATAGTAGCCTTAAAGGATATTGTATCAAAAAAGTGGTAGGCTCACAAGCTAGGAATAGCGCTGTGAGCCATGTATACTCACAGCATAAAATCAGTGAAAGGCGAGCTTGTGAGCTTATACATGTGTCAAGATCCAGTTATCGTTACAAAAAAGTTACAAGCAAAAATGAAGAGATAAAGAGTAAATTAAAAGAAATTGCCTATGAGAAGAAAAGGTTTGGCTATAGACGTTTACACATTTTGCTGAGAAGAAATGGATATAAAATAAATCATAAAAAGACCTATCGCCTTTACAAGGAGAGCCATTTAAAATTGAGAAAGACCAGTAAAAAGAAACGCTATAGAAATAACGAAAAAAGGCCCTCGATACTACCCATGAGGGCGAATCAAAAATGGGCAATGGATTTTATGACAGATAATCTTACAACAGGTAAAAAGCTAAGGGTTTTTAACGTAGTTGATGTGTTTAGCAGAGAGTGTCCCGTTATAGAAATAGGAACTTCAATGCCTTCATCAAAAGTGATAGAAATATTAGATAATTTAGCTTTGGAAAGAGGACTTCCAGAGACACTTAAAGTTGATAACGGGCCTGAGTATACTTCAGAAGCTATTCGTAAATGGGCAGACGGAAAAGGAATAACCCTGGAGTATATTCTCCCTGGAAGACCAATGGAGAATGGGCACATTGAGAGCTTTAACGGAAAATTTCGAGAAGAGTGTTTAAACCAAAATGCCTTCAAAAATATGTCAGAAGCAAAAAAGATTGTTGAAGAATGGAGAGTTGATTATAACGAACTTCGTCCTCACAGTGCTTTAGGATATAAAACACCTATTGAATTTTTAAGGGAGCAAGTTTGTTAATGTGTTTGATAAGGAAATTTCTAATTTATCAAAAACATGAAGAATAAATTTAAAAACTAATAATTAGTCTATTTTAAAATGGGCGAAATTTGGGGGCAGGTCACGCGGAGACGATACGAATGGAGATGAAAAATTTATGTTCTAAGTGTCTAAAAAATGGTTGCAATATCAACCCCTTCCTAAGTGGAGTTATAAATGAAAACTAAAGGAATACGAATATCAGACATAAAAGATGGTAAATGCATATCTCTGAGCGAATTGTTAGAAAATATTCCAAATGAAAAGCAATTTTTCTGGGCATTATTATGGTTAGACGTGACGCCATTAAAAGATGAAGGCAATACCAATAGAGAGTTTATGTCACAAACGGAGCTTGTGGCTTGGCAAATAAAAAGACTAAGTAAGAGAATCTAAAATGACCAAAAGTAAAAAGACTGTTTCCAAACGGCAAAGCATTGCTTCTACAGATTATGCCAAGTTCGTAACGCAACTTAAAAAAAAGATACGATCCGCTCAATTCAAAGCTGCATTAGCAGTAAATCGAGAACTAATTCGCCTATACTGGGATATAGGACGAGAAATCGTTGAAAGGCAAGAGAAGGATGGTTGGGGTTCTGGCGTCATAGATAGGGTTGCAAGGGATATCCAGAATGAATTTCCAGGGATCGAAGGGTTTTCCAAGACAAACATGGGCAGAATGCGGGCATTTTACCTAGCATATTCAATTTCCCCACAAGCTGTGGGTAAATTAGAAGAACTTCCTATTTTCAATATCCCATGGGGACATAACATAGCTATTTTTGAGGGAATTAAGTCTCTGGATGAGCGCCTTTGGTATGTCAATATGGTTATTCAAGAGGGCTGGTCTCGCAATGCTCTAGTAGACTCTATTAAAATAAAAACCTATAAGAGGCATGGCAAAGCCATTACCAATTTTCAGGATAGACTACCCAATCCACATTCACGATTAGCTCATGATACCCTGAAAGATCCTTATAACTTTGATTTTCTTGATCTGACTAGAGAGCACATTGAAAAAGATCTAGAAGAAGGATTGCTCAAGCACGTTGAGAAATTTCTATCTGAATTAGGTCAGGGCTTTTCATTTGTTGGCAGGCAAGTCAATTTGGTAGTAGGCAAGAAAGACTTCTATATCGACCTGCTATTTTATCATTTGAAGCTCAGATGTTTTGTTGTGATTGAACTCAAGGCGGTTGATTTTAAGCCTGAATTTGCAGGTAAGATGAACTTTTATTTATCCGCTGTTGATGATCTCATGAAGCATCCTACCGATAATCCAACCATTGGCATTTTGATCTGCAAAAGCAAAGACAATTTTATTGCAGAATATGCGCTTCGAGATATTCACAAGCCGATGGGAGTAGCTGAATATGAGACAAAAATTATTTCAACCCTACCTAAAAAGCTAGAAGGGCAACTTCCAACAATTGATGAGATCGAAGCCGAGCTAAGTGCAATCCCAAGTCCAAAGGCAAAAAGAAGAAGGAAATTTAAGTATGGCATATAGATTAGCCAGTAAAATAGCTCTCATCACTGGAGCTGCTCAAGAAATAGGAAGGTCGTGTGCCGAACTGTTTGCTAAAGAAGGTACTTTTGTTTTTGTCTATGATGAAAGGTTTAGAGATCATCAAAACATTGTTTTGGATATTTATATCGGAATTTAATAAAGAAAAGATTATGCATTTCAAACCAATAAATATTTCTCAATGGAACCGTAGGGAATATTTTGAACATTACCTCAATCAGGTCCCATGCAGCTATAGCATGACGCTTAACCTGGACTTGACTGAACTTCTTAAAGAAATCAAAAAACGAGATATCAAACTTTACCCTACGATGATCCATTTGCTCTCTATGGTCGTAAATAGACATGAGGAATTTCGCACGGCTATTGATAAAGATGCGGGGGTTGGAGTTTTTGATTTCCTCCATCCTTCCTATACAATCTTTCAAAACCCCACTGAGACATTTACAAATGTTTGGACTGAATACACTCCATCATTCCTTGAATTTTACAGATGGTATGAGTCAGACGTAAAAGATTATGGCGCAACCAAAGGCTTTATGGAAAAACCAGATACGCCATCAAATGTTTTTACTATTTCAAGCATTCCTTGGGTCAGTTTTACAGGTTTTAACTTAAACTTGCCAAAAGCAGCAAACTATCTTCTTCCCATTTTTACAACAGGCAAGTATTTCCACGAAAATGATAAAACCTGGCTACCAATCGCAATTCAAGTACATCACGCTGTTTGCGATGGGTTTCATCTCGCAAGATTCGTAAATGAATTGCAAGAAGCCATGAACACATTGTTTCAAACGAACTGAAAGACTTTCTGTTCTCTACTAACTCCAGTTTTAGGTTTTCTATCACAGATTTGTTCTAAATGAATTACAGATTAATTGTTTTTTCTATGTCAAATATTTTAAATCTGATCATCCATTGTGCATGAAAGAAAGTCCTATTTCACAATTAAACCTTTGTCTACATCTGTTGATTTTTGATAGAAGGGACGCTCTTCTTGATTCTCTGTTTTTTTCGCTATCTTTTTTTGTTTACGTTTTTTTAGAGTGGTTTTACTTAAAAAGTATTTATCGGTAGGAGATTTTTTTTTGGTCATTTGATTCTTAGGACGACCCGCTCCTACATAATGAGCCTGAACTTGTCTAGGTCTTGGCTTTTTTTTATCTTCTGCATAAACCGTTAAGGAGAAGCATAAGAAACAAATGAGCCAACGCATTTAATTCTCCTTTGATAGGACATGCAGTAATTCTTGAAATAGTGGATCTTGTCGAATTGGATCGAATATCGATTTAGTTAACATGGATTGTATGTTAACAACTCCTTCGTCTATTGCGGTTTTTAGCCAGCCCACTGCGGCTGTCGGTTCGTTAAGAGCTGCGCTTGCACAAGCATTGCGAATGGCGATGTCTGGGTGGGGTTTGGATTGAAAGCATTGTGCTCCAATCTGCGTTACAAGAGAGAAGTCTTTTTGGTCAAAGGCTGCTTTATGTAGAAGGCAAAGAGCTTCATTGCTAATCTCTTTTTGAATAGGTAATAACAAATCATAGACTTGTTTATACAGCTCTTGCTCAAAACATAAAAAAGCAAGGTACTCTGTTGCTTGATTAAAAATCATCCCACTTTTGGCTTGAATGCGAACTTTTTCACAAAGATCCATAGCTGCTTTTTTGTCGGTTGTTGCTTCTATTTTTTCCAGTAATCCATGTAGCTTCTGATTGCGATCTGAGCTGGTCATTGCTCGTGATTTGCGATAGGTATCGTAACTTTGAAAGGCTAAAAGAAATAGTAAGGATCCGATGAAAAAACCCTGCATTAAAAAAAATAATAAACTGCACACTAGCGCTATCACAATACTTGTAATCAGAGAATACTTAATCCCCTTTACTCCCCAAATGGCTTCTAAGATGATCCGTAAAAGCTGTCCTCCATCTAAGGGAAAAACCGGCAGTAAATTACAAATGGTCCAAAATAGATTTACTCCCTGTAAAAGCCGCAGAATCAGTCCTAGATTCCCTTGTTGTAGAGCTGGATATTGCAATAAGAAGGTAGCTATCCCAAATAAAATAAACCCAAAAAAAGGCCCATTGAAAACAATCAGAAATTGTTTGCCAAATTTTAGTTTTTTTCCTTCATGATAAGTAAGCCCCCCTAAGGCGACTAGCTCTATGCGAGGCTTCTGATTAAACATAAATGCTGTTATTGCATGACCAAACTCATGAAAAAGAACAGAGATAAAAATCACTGCAATCCAAACTAGAGTTCCTATTAAACTTAAACTATTTACATAGCCAATTAGTGCAGCAAATATCCAAAATGCAGGATGAATGATAATGGGAATACGACCCGGAATATATAACATATTTTAAAACCTATCTAATGCTTCTGCCATAGCTTGCCCCATTTCTGCAGGAGATTTTGCTATAAACGCCCCAGCTTTTTTCAATGCATTTATCTTATCAAGAGCCCCTCCTTTTCCTCCAGAAATAATCGCACCTGCATGACCCATACGCTTATCTTTTGGTGCGGTGGTTCCTGCAATAAAAGCTGCTACAGGCTTAGAGCAATGCTCTTTAAGCCACTCTGCAGCTTCTTCTTCAGCAGAGCCTCCGATCTCTCCTATTAAAAGAATCCCTTCTGTTTTAGGATCTTCTTGGAAAAGTTTTATCACATCAATAAAGTTTGTTCCATTTAAAGGATCTCCTCCAATTCCCACACAAGTTGTTTGTCCAAGACCTAGCTGAGTTGTTTGCCAAACCGCCTCATAGGTAAGTGTTCCTGATCTAGAAACAATGCCGATTTTCCCTTTTTTATGAATATATCCTGGCATAATCCCAATCTTACACTCTCCTGGTGTAATAATACCGGGGCAGTTTGGTCCAATCAGACGACTTTGTTTGCTCAGCTGCATCACTCTGGAAACCTCTAACATGTCTTTGACAGGGATTCCTTCTGTAATACAGACAATTAGGGCAACTTTAGCATCTTCTGCTTCTAAAATGGCATCTGCTGCATAGGGAGCTGGCACAAAAATGACCGTTGCATCACACTTCGTTTCTTTTTTAGCTTCCCTAACAGTATCAAAGACCGGTAAATCTAAAATGGTCTCGCCTCCCCTACCAGGAGTGACTCCCCCTACAAATCGTGATCCATATAACAGACATTGCTCTGTATGAAAACGCCCAGACTTACCAGAAATTCCTTGAGTAATTACACGTGTTTTTTTATGAATTAAAATAGCCATTTATTCCTTACTTTTGAGCATTTCAACTACCTTTTTTGCAGCATTAGCCAAACCATCTACTGTAATGATGGCTAAATGAGAGTGCTCTAAAAGTCGCCTTCCCTCTTCTACATTAGTTCCTTCCATTCTGACAACTAAAGGAACATGAATGTTTATTTCTTTAACCGCTGCTATAATCCCTTCTGCTAAGGTGGCACAATTCATAATCCCACCAAAAATATTTACCAATATAGCTTTTACATTAGGGTCGCTTAAAATAATTTTAAACCCTTCAGCTACTTTCTCTTTAGAAGCACCTCCTCCTACATCTAAAAAATTAGCGGGTTTGCCTCCATAATATTGAATGATGTCCATTGTAGCCATAGCAAGTCCTGCTCCATTGACCATGCAGCCAATATTACCTTCCAATGCAATATAGGCTAAATCATGTTCTTTAGCCCTTACCTCATTTTGTATGGCTTGCGAAGGATCGTAAAAATCGGCAATCTTCTGCTGTCTAAAAAGAGCATTGTCATCAACTACAAGCTTTGCATCTAAAGCCCAGAGTTGATTATTTTGATCAGCAACCAAAGGATTAATCTCTAATAAAGAGGCATCGGTATCCATGAAAGCTTGTACTAAGCTTTGTGCTATTTGAGCACCTTGTTTAGCCATTTCTGCATTCCACTGCATAAATTTAATCAACTGCAGCTTTTGAAAAGGACGTAGAGAGCCGCTTAAGCCAATGGGAATTGTTAAAATTTTTTCAGGGCTCTTAAGCGCAATCTCTTCAATTTCCACTCCTCCTTCTGCAGAAGCAATTAAAACAACTTGTTTCCTCTCTCGATCAATAACAACACTTAAGTAGTATTCTTTTTTAATCGCAATCAACTCAGAAATCAAAACTTGATGGGCAATCACCCCTTGCGGTCCTGTTTGGTTATTGACCATTTTCATTCCTAGCAATTTCCGTGCGGCTTTGAGGATCTCTTGTAGACTATGCGCAATTTTTACACCTCCAGCTTTTCCTCTTCCCCCTGCATGAACTTGAATTTTTATTACAGCTTCTTCTAGAGAAAGATCTCGTAAGACAGCTTCTACACCTTCGATAGAGCTTGCTACTCCAAATCTTGGAATGGGTATCTTATAAGATGTAAGTATCTCTTTTGCTTGGTATTCGTGTGTATTCATCTTGTTTCTCTTTGCTTTGCTTGAATCTCTTTATCTGATAGAGTTTTTTTTCAAGCAATTAAAAAGGGTTCTTATGTTTGGTTTTCTTAAAGAAGGCTTCCAAAAAATTAAACAGGCTATGTCTAAAACCAGGTCTGCTCTTTCCCATAGAATTCGCTCTTTATTTGGAAAACCATGGAACGAAGAAACCTTTGAAGCGCTAGAGCAAATTCTCTTTGAAGCAGACCTAGGATCAGAGTGCGCTTCTTTACTTGTTGAAAAAGCACGCAGTACCCTACGCCTACAACCCAAAGCAGAAATCAACGATATTTTAAAGATATTTTATGAATACACTTTATCCATACTTCAAGAACCTCCTTTCATTATCCCTAAACACTCAGAAGAAAAAACACCTCATGTAATTCTAATCGTAGGTGTTAACGGCAGTGGGAAAACAACCTCTCTTGCAAAACTCGCCTATCAATTTAAAAAACAAGGCAAAAAAGTATTAATTGGGGCAGCAGACACATTTCGTGCGGCTGCCACGGAACAATTAGAGCTTTGGGCTAATCAAATCGGAGTAGATATTGTCAAAGGCAAAACCGGTGCTGACCCTTCAGCTATTGTCTTTGATACATTAACAGCAGCTAAAGCTCGCAGTATAGACATAGTGTTAATCGACACAGCAGGTCGCCTGCAAAATAAAACAGCTCTTATGCAAGAGCTGGAAAAGATTAAACGCGTTATGCAAAAACCGATCCTTTCAGCTCCTCATGAAACCCTGCTTGTCCTAGATGCAACTACAGGACAAAATGCTATTGATCAAGCAGAGACCTTTCATAAGTTCACTCCCCTGACAGGTATCATCATGAGCAAGCTCGATGGTTCTGCTAAAGGTGGTATAGTTCTTTCGATCTACAAAAAACTCCATGTTCCTATCCAATGGATCGGCACAGGTGAGAAAGTCGAGGACTTAGAGGGATTTGAGCCTATCGCGTATGCTTCCTCCCTCTTTGAGATTAGTTAATCATTATAGATCAATCTCAATTGCACTTGGCCACAAAGCTTTAATAAACTCTGCTGTTATACTCTGCTTTAGAGGATTATCTGAGAAATCTACTCGTTGTATTTGTTCCCAATTACACAGTTCTAGATTTTCTAGGTCTTCAGATGAAAGTTCTAATTCATTATCAGAGATACAAAACTTCTTAAGAGAAGTTAAAAGCTTAAGATCTTCCGGCAATTGAGATATTTGGTTTTCTGACACTTTAAGAATTTCTAAAGAAATACATTGACTAATCTCTTTAGGAAGCTCTGTTAGATGATTTGCTTCTGCTTTAAGTTTTTTTAAATTTTTAAGCTGTCCAATTGAAGGAGGTAATCTAGAGAATTTATTAGCGCTTATATTTAGGGACTCTAAGTTGCGCAATTTAATAAGCTCTTTTGATATCTGTGTAAGCTCGCAATTCTCAAAATCTAAAACGGTTACAGTATCTAACACAGATTGATTTTGCGCATCTTCAAACCACTCTCTAATTTCGGCTACAGTTTCAAAAGAAGGTTTATCAGAAATAGGCAGGGCGGCCCATAGTATTCCTAAAAACTGATCGTGTTCGTTTAATTGTTGCTCTAATTCTTCAACTTCTTGAATACAAGAAATGATAGGTAAAGGATCCACAATCTTGCTACAATCAGCTAAGTTACCATTAAAGTCTCTCAAGACCTCAATTACATTTAATGAAAGAAGATCTTCATTTGTTGGAATCTGCTGAATTGCGGGATCTATAAGAAGATCAAATTCCGATGTGTAAGTGTTTAATGCTTTAAGCCTACTACAAAAAAGCTCAGTGATATTCTCATTCCATTGTTTACAAACAAGCCTATTTGTAAGTAGATTATTTGGCTTTATCAAAGAAAAGACTTCAAAAAAGAGTTCTTTTGGCAAAGAGTTAATGTGGACCGGTTGCATATTGTTACCTAAACTTCTAAGTGTAATTAAAGAATTTTTAGAAAAGCACTCATTTGCATTTTCCAAATGTACCTTTCTAGCTGACTAGTGACTTAAGTGACATTTCGCGTTAAATCTTAAGTTTTTCTTAATTATCATTGAGTCCTGGTCACAAAAAAATTTACAGGTAAAAGGTAACGTAAACTTTATTTAATGAAAATAAAATATTTATTAAATATTGACTGCTTTGCATCTTGCAATTGTTGCTTTGAGAAACAAAGAGAGAAAAAATCTTCTGGTTTTAGACCTTTTTTTCATATTGAATATGCATGATGATAGATGCACTTGGCCATAGAGTTTTTAAGGAACTCTACTTTCTGAATGAGGAATAAAAGATGTTGAAAAAGATGAACTCTGCCATTGAATGTCCATAATTTTAGTAAGGGGGATTGTACCCAAGTAAGCTAACAGAAACCTTAATTTTAGCAATAAATAAATTTTGAAAAATAGGAATCTATCTAAATTTAAGAATAAGAACTAAACCTGTAAACAATCTAAGACTTCATGTAACATGCAGATAGAATAAAAAGCATGTAATCCTATGTTAAATACACTACAGAAAGAATTGCTTGATCTTATTAGCCAAGCAACTGGTTTACTCAAAGAAAGCTCCTGTTCTTCACGTATTTCACCAGAGGCTTACGAATTTTTTCATCCTCCTATCCCACTTTCAGAAACAATAAAGCCTTTGGCAAAACCACAAGAAGTCAAACAAAAGCCCATTTTAAAACAAACATCTCTTGATAGCTGGCCTTCTATTCGATCCAAGCTACAAAAGATTGCTCCTAACATAAAGTTACACGATACAATACTCGATGATCTCAAAGCACAAAAAGCAGCTAATTCCTGGAATGAGCAAATAGAAGTTGTCATCATTACTGGTTCTGTTTCAAATGAAGAGCTGCTTTTCTTAAAAGATCTTGCAAGAGCTATTCATGATCGTTTATCCGTTACTAAATTAATTTCTGGCACGAAATTAGAAAAAGAAAAAGGCTGGGAATCCTTTTTCAAAAAAAATAGCCTTAAACTGATCATTCTTACACAGGCAGCGCAGCAATACACTACATTGATGTGTTATAAGCAGCAGAAAAACCAGCTAGCAGCTATTCCTCTTATTATTCTTGAGGCATTAGAAACATATATACAGCCTGATCAAAAAACCGCTCTTTGGAAATCTCTATGTCAGATCTTAACTCCGGCAGCATCGTCTCTGTAATTTTGGATCAAGCCATTAATATGACCCTTGATTATAAAATCTGCCTAGAACTTATAGGTCGTATTCATATAGGTTCTCGGGTAAAGGTCCCTCTACAAGGATCTACCAGATTAGCTACAGTTATCGAGATTAAACAAACGACGCCTATAAAAAAGCTACGTGAGATTATAGAGCTTTTAGATACACCTGTTTTACCCAAAGATCTAGTCTCCCTTGCTAAGTGGATGGCCCACTATTATTGCTGTCCTTTGCGCAAAGTCTTGCAAGTAATCCTGCCACCTAGCGTGCGTAAAGACACAGGAGCTAAGCAACAGTTATTTATCAAGCCTCTTCTTGATAAATCAAGGCTAAAAGAGTTATGTGAAAGCTTGCGTTTAACATCTCCTACACAAGCTGAGGTAGTATCGACTCTTTTACAAGCTCCTAAAGGATTATTGCTCAGTGAACTGATGGAAAAAGCAAATGTCTCTCGTAGTCCAATTGATACACTGGTTAAAAAAAATATATTAAGTTGCTCTTCGATTACCATTGATCGCTCTAAATTGTTGGAATGGGAATTCTTTAGAACTAAGCCAAAATCGCTAAATCCGGAACAGGCAAAAGCACTTGAATCCATAAAACACAGCTTAAATACAAACCAGTTTCAGACACATCTATTATATGGAGTAACCGGAAGTGGAAAAACAGAAGTATATCTACAAGCGATTCAACATGCACTAGAACAAGGGAAAAGCATCATATTTCTCGTTCCAGAAATTGCTTTAACTTCTCAAACCATTGAAAGATTAAGAAGTAGATTTTTGCAAAAATTAGCCATTTTGCACTATCGGCTCTCTACTGGGGAAAAAAGAGATGCTTGGCATAATATTGCAGCTAATACCACTCCTATTGTAATTGGGGCTAGATCTGCTGTATTTAGCCCTGCTTGTAGATTAGGTCTAATCATTGTTGATGAAGAACATGAGAGCTCTTACAAACAAACAGAAGAATCTCCTAGATACCATGCACGTGATATAGCTGTTATGCGCGCTAAGCTAAATCAAGCAACAGTGATCCTGGGCAGCGCAACTCCTAGCTTAGAAAGCTATCAAAATACCCTTTTAGATAAATACCATTTAAATACGCTGTCCAAAAGAGCTGACAAAGCGCATTTGCCACAAATACAAATCGTTGATATGCGTCCTCAATACCAAAAAGCTAAGGGATTCACTCTATTTTCTGAAATACTGATTGAGAAAATCAAACAGAAGATAGCACTTGGTGAACAGGTGCTGCTTTTTTTAAACCGAAGAGGCTATCACACTTCACAACTCTGCTTAAACTGTTCCTACGTGGTAAGTTGTCCTCATTGTGATATCTCCTTGACCTTTTATTTAAAAGAAAACCAATTTAGCTGCCATCTATGTGATTTTTGTCTCCCTCCCCCTAAATCTTGTCCCAAATGCCATGCAGAAGGACAACTAAAATTTAAAGGAGTCGGTACAGAATTAGTAGAGCGTTCTTTAAAGGCTCTTCTTCCAGAAGCGCACACACTGCGTATTGATAGAGATACAACTCGCCACAAAGGAAGTCACGAAATATTACTAAAACAGTTTCGCACAGGCAAAGCTGATGTGTTGATCGGAACACAAATGATCGCAAAAGGCCTGCATTTTCCTTTAGTGACATTAGTAGGTGTTCTCATGGCTGATAGCAACTTACAAATCCCTGATTTTCGAGCCAGTGAAACCACCTTTCAATTGCTCACTCAAGTAGCTGGCAGATCCGGAAGAGGATCCCTATTAGGAGAAGTGATCATCCAAACCCTTCTTCCAGAACATATGATTCTCTCTTTAGCCCAACAACAAAATTTTGAAGGTTTTTTTGCTCAAGAAATACAAACACGTCAGCTATTTTTCTATCCTCCTTTTACCAGGCTTGTAAAGCTGGTCTTTAGCGGAAAAACAGAGTTCCAAGTTGTAGAATATGCAGAAAAGATCCGAAAAGACCTAATAAGAAAACTGAATCATTGTGAAATTCTACCACTTATCGCCTGCGGTCATGCTAAAATTAAAGACATGTTCCGCTACCAGTTTCTGATTAAGGCTAAAAAATTGATCCCTATACTGCCTCAATTACATCAGATATCACAGCACAAAGAGATCAAACTCTCTATTGATGTGGATCCCCTGTCTACTTTTTTTTAGCCTACATCTACCTTGCTAAGACTCGCTTCTTCTAAACGATCAATATCGAGATTACAGATCAATTTTAAGTTCTGATTGATCTTCTCTATATTCCAATCCCACCAAGCTATTTTTAAAAGACGGCTAATCGTTTGATCATCAAATCGCATCTTTACAACTTTAGCTGGATTCCCGGCAACGATAGAGTAAGCAGGAACATCTTTAACAACCATAGCTCTAGCAGCAATAATTGCGCCATTACCTATAGTTACTCCATTCATAATCAAAGAATCGTATCCGAACCAAACATCATTTCCTACAATAATGTCTCCTTTAACTGGCAAGTCATAGACGTTAAAAGCATGCTCCCATCCATGACCGAAAATAGGAAAAGGATAAGTGCTTATTGCATCGAGTTTATGATCTCCTGTCATGATAAAGCGTGTTTCAGCTGCAATTGCACAAAATTTGCCGATGATAAGTTTTACCTTGGAAAAGTCATAGTTATAAAGGACATTGTATTCCTCAAAATTTTCTGGTCCATGTCTTCGATCATCAAAGTACGTATAATCACCAACGATAATATTGCTTGCCTTGATGAAATTCTTAAGAAATACGAGTTTGTTATAACCTTTTATAGGATAAATCAAATTTGGATCAGGCCATGTCATTTGTAAAATCTCCTTGATGTATCCTAATCAGGAATAGCATCTCTTTTTCTTAGGTCTTGATAAATTTTTCATGCGTAGCTTTATTTGGTAATGAAGCACTGGATGCCCACTCGCTATAAGCTTTCCTCAGATACCACTTTATAACTTACAAATAAATTTTTAATAGATTATTGTCCTTATCTTAAAATATAGATTAAGAGGCTTCACTATGAAAAAGATCCTAATTTTTCTTTTTATTATTGCTAGTATACTTGTATCTACTCAAATTCTATTTACCAAACCTCAAAATATATCTAAAACAAGAAATATGATTCGTTTAAATATAAAAAAAGAACCCCCAACCATGGATCCTCGCAAAGGAGGAGATGTGTGTTCTACACAAATGCACTTTCTATTTTTTGAAGGACTTCTAAAAGTATACCCAGATCAATCTATTAAGCTTGCACAAGCAGAATCCTATGAAGTATCAGAGGATAAACTCACCTATACTTTTTTCTTAAGAGATACTGTTTGGTCTAATCATACACCTGTTACTGCTTATGATTTTGAGCAATCTTGGAAAGATGTCCTTGATCCCAAGTTTCCTTCGATGAGTGCGCAACTATTCTCTCCCATAAAAAATGCTGACGCGGCTAAAAAGGGTCTTGTTTCTCTTGATGAGGTAGGCATTAAAGCAACAGATGCCAAAACTCTTGTAATTACTTTAGAAAAACCTACTCCTTATCTTTTCAAATTGCTTTCTTTTTGTGCTTTTTCTCCTGTAAATATCGAAAACGACAGAGAAAATCCCGATTGGGCTTACCATGCGGGGTCCACCTTTTTGAGCAACGGCCCCTTTAGATTAGAAAAGTGGGATCATGAAAAGCAAATCATTGCTATACGTAACCCTACATATCGAAAAACAGAAGATCTACACCCAGAAAAAATTATTTTTAACATTGTGGAAAATAATGAAATAACACTGCAAATGTTTGAAAAAGGTCTAGTGGATATCATTGGAGATTGCTTAACCGATATCCCCTTAGAGGAGATCCCTCATTTAGAAAAAAAATGGACAATTTCTCGTGAAGAAGCAGCTACTACAGCGTTCATTAATATTAATACAGATCAGTTTCCTCTCAATCACCCTAAAATCCGCAGAGCACTCGGCCTTGCTATTAACCGGGAGGAGCTGGTTAGATATATTGCCTATCAAGCAAGTTCTGTAGCAACAAATATGGTTCCTCCTTATTTAAAAGAAAATCGTCATCGCTCTTTTTTTACAGATAATGATGGAGTCCAAGCACGTATTTTTTTAGAAGATGGATTAAGAGAATTGGGAGTTAGCAAAGAAGCCTTCGACTCTGTTGTTCTCTATTACTATTCTTATGGAACAAGTGAATTGGTACAAACCATCCAACAACAATGGCTAAAAACTTTGGGTCTTTTGATTAAAATTGAGTGTTTAGACTTTAGAAGTGCTGTGGAAAAGCTCATTCAAGGAGATTACTTCATGTGTCTTACTGCTTGGGCTGCGATGTATCACGATCCAATGAGTGTTCTAGAAAGATTTAGATATAAAACATATATAACAAATTTTTCTAATTGGGAAAATCCAGAGTATATCAAATTACTCGATCGATCTTTTTATGAAGAGGCAGATAAAAGGTTTTACACGTTAGAACAAGCAGAAAAGATTTTTTTAGATGAGATGCCCTTTATTCCCTTATATCATGAGGACTATGTATATATCATAAACCCTCGCTTACCTTTTAGAGTATCTTTATGGGGAGATCGAATCCTATTGCCTCAGTCTTTAAAAGATAAAAATTAAATTATTATTTTTACGATAGGCAAATAATCTTCTTGATGCATATAATTATCTTCTTTTAAAGGATATCTCATGAAATATACCTTGTTTTTCATCCTTATTATTGTTGTCGGTTTTTTCTTTTTCTCATTTATTAAATCCAAAAAAAAGATACAGATTCTTCATTTAAATATGAAAAAACAACCAAAAACAATGGATCCACGCAAAGAAGGAGATATGTATTCTACACAAATGCACTCTCTATTTTTTGAAGGACTTCTAAAAGTATACCCAGATCAATCTATTAAGCTTGCACAAGCAGAATCTTATGAAGTATCAGAGGATAAACTCACCTATACTTTTTTCTTAAGAGATACTGTTTGGTCTAATCATACACCTGTTACTGCTTATGATTTTGAGCAATCTTGGAAAGATGTCCTTGATCCCAAGTTTCCTTCGATGAGTGCGCAACTATTCTCTCCCATAAAAAATGCTGACGCGGCTAAAAAGGGTCTTGTTTCTCTTGATGAGGTAGGCATTAAAGCAACAGATGCCAAAACTCTTGTAATTACTTTAGAAAAACCTACTCCTTATCTTTTCAAATTGCTTTCTTTTTGTGCTTTTTCTCCTGTAAATATCGAAAACGACAGAGAAAATCCCGATTGGGCTTACCATGCGGGGTCCACCTTTTTGAGCAACGGCCCCTTTAGATTAGATAAGTGGGATCATGAAAAGCAAATCATTGCTATACGTAACCCTACATATCGAAAAACAGAAGATCTACACCCAGAACAAATTATTTTTAACATTGTGGAAAATAATGAAATAACACTGCAAATGTTTGAAAAAGGTCTAGTGGATATCATTGGAGATTGCTTAACCGATATCCCCTTAGAGGAGATCCCTCATTTAGAAAAAAAATGGACAATCTCTCGCAAGCCAGCAGCTTCTACCGTTCTTATTAACTTTAATATAGATAAGCCCCCTTTTAATCACCCTAAAATCCGTAAAGCATTTAGCTTTGCTATCAACCGCGAAAAATTAATTGGATCATCTGGAAAAGATGTCAAAAAAAACCTCTTAAAGTATCCTATTAATATTGCCTACCAAGCAAGTTCTGCAGCCACAAATATGGTTCCGCCTTGCTTAAAAGAAAATCGTCATCGCTCTTTTTTTACAGATAGTGATGGAACCCAAGCACGTATTTTATTAGAAGAAGGCCTAATAGAGATAGGACTTACCAAAACAGCTTTTAACTCTATTGTTCTCTACTATTACTCTCAATTTCCTGGAACGAGAGAACTGATGGAAGCTATCCAACAACAATGGTTAGATGCTTTAGACATTTTGATTACAATAGAATGTTTAGAGTTTAGAAATGCTGTAGACAAGCTAAGCAGCGGAGACTATTCTATGTGTTTTATGCACTGGGAAGCCATGTATCAAGATCCGATGAGTGTTTTAGAAAGGTTTAAGTACAAATCCTATGCAACAAATTTCTCTAACTGGGAGAATGCAGAGTATATCAAATTACTCGATCGATCTTTTTATGAAGAGGCAGATAAAAGATTTCAAACTCTAGAACAAGCGGAAAAACTTATTTTAAATGAGATGCCCGCTATTCCCTTATATCATGAGGATTATGTGTACATCATAAATCCACGCTTACCTTTTACTATACCTGTTTGGTGGGGGGATCGCATGTTGTTACCACTATCTCCTGAGGACAAGCAAGTACAAAACGAAAATAAATATGCTCATTCTTAAATTTTTATTTTAAAGCAGAAGAAAAAACCCTCTTTTGCTGATGGGTATTCTCTTCTCTGCTTGCAGTTTTGCAAGTAACACTCTAAAATAGTGGAAAAATTTCAAAGAGATCCACCTATGCAAAAACCAGATTACTACGAACAGGAAG
This sequence comes from Candidatus Rhabdochlamydia sp. T3358, assembly GCF_901000775.1. Classification (GTDB taxonomy): domain Bacteria; phylum Chlamydiota; class Chlamydiia; order Chlamydiales; family Rhabdochlamydiaceae; genus Rhabdochlamydia. The sequence continues at coordinate 87,037 of NZ_CAAJGQ010000034.1, read as the reverse complement.
AATTTCAAAATCGTTTACGTAAATTAGAAGAGATTAAACAACTAGGAATCGATCCTTATCCTCCTACTTTTTCTCCTGAAAATACCGCTCAACAACTACACACAAAGTGGTTAGATAAAAAAGCTGGGACTAGTGAAGAAGCCGAAGAAGCCAAAACAGAAAAAACCTCTGTAGCTGGCAGACTTGTGCTCTTTCGTGGAATGGGGAAAAACGCCTTTGCTCAACTACAGGATGAAACCGGTCGCATCCAAGTGATGTTTAATAAAAACACAACCTGCGTAGATGGTTTTCAGCCCAGTGGAGAAATGAGCTCCCTAAAGTTTTTGGAAAAGAAGATCGACTTAGGGGATTTTTTAGGAGTAGAGGGGTATTTATTTCACACCCATAAAGGAGAACTTACCCTTTATGCTCATAGAGTGAAAATACTTTGTAAAAGCTTACTTCCGCTGCCTGATAAACATAGTGGACTTGCAGATAAAGGTGTGCGATATCGCAAGCGCTGGCTTGATTTAATTGCAAATCCTGATGTGGTGCACACTTTTGTTATGCGCTCTCGCATTTTAGAGCTTACACGCAGCTATTTTCATAGATTAGGTTTTATGGAAGTAGAAACTCCTGTCCTGCAAAATACCTATGGAGGCGCATCTGCAAAACCTTTTATAACCCATCTTCACGCGCTAGACCAAGAAATGTTTTTGAGGATTTCTTTAGAAATTCCCTTAAAAAAATTGATTGCAGGAGGACTACTAAAGGTCTTTGAAATGGGAAAGGTCTTCCGCAACGAAGGAATTGATCGTACTCACAACCCAGAGTTTACCGAGCTAGAGGCCTATGCTGCCTATTGGGATTATAACGATATGATGCAGCTAGTGGAAAACCTATTTGAAGAGTTAGCCCTTAAGTTATTTAACACCACTCAGCTCACTTTTCAAAAAGAAGCAGAAGAGATAACTATTAATTTAAAGGCTCCTTGGAAACGTCTTTCTATGAAAGATAGCATTCTTACCTATGCCAAAATAAACGTAGATCAAATGAGTGAAAAAGAGCTCTCTGATTACCTGATTAAAAATACCGCTCTTGATCCAAAAGAATTGCAGAAAGCTAGCAAAGGAGCTTTAATTGCACATGCTTTTGAAGAGTTTGTAGAAGAACATCTGATCCAACCCCATCATATCATCGATCATCCGATTGAAACCACCCCTCTTTGTAAACTACATCGCAATCCAAAACTGAAACAAGAGCGCTTTGTAGAAAGATTTGAGACCTTTATCCTAGGCTCAGAGTTTTGTAATTCTTACACAGAGCTCAATGACCCTATTTTACAAAGAGAGCTTTTAGAAGCCCAGGCAGAAAAACGTGCTGCAGGCGATGAAGAAGCCTCTCCTTTAGATGAAGAGTTCCTAGAGTCGATTTGCCAGGGTATTCCCAATACCGGTGGAATGGGAATGGGAATGGATCGTTTAGTGATGTTGCTAACAAAAGCTAACTCTATTCGAGATGTTCTCTTCTTTCCTATCATGCGCCCAGAAGAGTAAAATTTAGGGAGCTGAAACAAGCTCCCTGATTTTTCAAAGGGACAAAGAATCATGAGATCGAGCCCTATTCTGGAAATAATTTTTAACCATGCAAAGGCCAAATATACCAAGCACAGTACTAGCAAAAAAAGGTGTGCTGCTCAAAGTTAATCCTTGGTCTTTATAAGATGCTCCAATTCCTACCATAGATCCACCTATTGCTAAATTTGTTGCAGCAAATGCAAAAAAACCTTTTACCAACTGTTTGTGCAATCGACTAACGTCTTGTTGATTGACTCTGTGAGATCCATTTGGTGCACGTAGATCTCCTGCTGGTTCCTCTAAAGGAACAGGCACATATACAGAACCGGGTATAGAACCATATTGTAATTGTGGCGCTGACATAAATAACCTCCTTAAAACATAAGCATTGATGGTCAAATTAAAAATTCGCATAACGAACATAAAACATTTATACTTTATCATCCATATCTTTTTTTAAATCTGGATGTTCACTCTTTAGAAGATCTTCAAATGACTGAAAGAAATTTATCACACAGTGCAGGAGCGATTTGGGGCGTTTAGAAAAACAGACCCCTATTATTACTATTGAATTTTTTTCTATTTATATGATATATTTTATCTGCTAGTTAATGATTTAACTAATTTTAAGGATAAAATTATGAGTTCTATAGTGCCCCATTCACATACATCTCCTGTGTATGAACTATCTCAAGAGATTCAAGACCAATTAGTTGCCTCATATGGCAATGGTACTACAAAAATGATTATCCCTAAGAGTTCATTTGGCTATAATGCCGTAGTAATCAGCCAAGAATCTTCATCTGATAAAATTGAAAGTTTAATTCAAGGAGCGCGCAACGTTTATGATGCAACTCGAGAGTTACTCTTTGTATGGCAAAAAGATGAAGTAACCGACTACCTTCATTATAGAGAAGACTCTCCTAACTACGCGATGCAAATAACGCCTTTCCCTAGAACAAGTTGGGCTCTCTTGCAACAGTTAAGCTTTCTAAAGAACGTTACTCTTGGGACAGAGTATAGCCAGAACCCGATAGAAGCCGAATCATTTAGAGAAAAATATAACCAATTAAAAGATGCAGGAGAGTTTGAAAATATTGAATCTTTCTTAAAAGAAGCACCTTCATTAGACTTACCAGATTTTAATCTAGAGCAGATGAAACAACAGGAGGTAATTAAAGGTGTATTCACAAAGGTTTTTATTAATTATAAACCTACAGCACCAGTTCATCTTTTAATAATACCAGATCGTCCTGATGCCAAAAGGTTTTCTGATTTAACACGCGGCGAATTTATAGAAATACACCTGCTATCAGAAAAGATAAAAGAAATATATAAAGAAGCAAATGGCAGTGCGACTATTTCTATTTTCAGTAAAACAGGTCAACAAGCAGGACAAACAGTTGGTCGCAATCATTTTCATATTACCGTTGGTGAGACACAGTCTAAGTTACGACTAGCTCTTTCTTATTTAAGAAAGATATTTCTCCCTTATGCTCCTCTTTCAGCAGATGCAATTAGTGCCCAAGTAATCCAACGAAAAGTAGAGCTTAGCAAGCTTCCAGCATTTATAGAGTCTTATAGAGCTGACTTAGATAAAAAAACAGATTAAATGTAAAAGGAGCCAAGCTTTTTTAGCTTGGCTTTTTTAGCTTTTTTGTTGCTGCTCCACAATCTGACTGACAAGCTTTAAGCCATGATCGGTGAGGTAAACTTTATTTACCTCTGCTTTCTTAATAAAATTAGCTTGAGCTAAATCACGTGCGATAACTTGTGCTCCTTTAGTATTTTGCCCAATGGCTTTGGCTATCTCTAAGCAGTCAATTTGCCCATAAGGGGTTCCTGATTGCATGGCTAATTCATAGAGTTTAAGCACAAAGATCTCATCTTTTGTCATGGCTTTTTGTGTCATATGGTTCTCATTTTTTTTAAACGTGGGCCCTGAGGACTATCTTCTATACAGTACCCTCGTGTCTGGATTTTATCACGGTAGCTGTCGGCTAATTTCCAGTTTTTCTCTCTGCGTGCATGTTGTCTTAAACGCAGAGCTTCTTGCAAATCATCTGGTATGGATTCTTCTTCTACAAATATACACCCTAGTACCGTATCGATCTTTTGTAGGAAGGTGAATATTTTTTTTGCTTCACTTAAAGAGACTTTTTTTTCATCACAAAGAGTGTTGACTTGACGAATCAATTCAAATAGAGCAGCTAGCGCTGCAGAAATATTTAAATCATCTGCAAGATGGGCATAAAACATCTCTTCTGCTGTCTTCAAAATGTCTGTAGTAGAGTCTATTTCTAGATCCATTGCCAATGTCTTCAGTCTTACAATGAAATCATCTATTCTCTGCAAAGAAGCACGCGCTGCCTCTAGGGCTCTAAAAGTAAAATTAAGCTGGGTACGATAATGGGTTTGTATTAAGAGATAACGAATATAACGCCCCTCATATCCTTTTGCAATAAGATCTCGCAAGGTATAGAAGTTGCCCAAGCTTTTTGACATTTTCTTATGATCGATTAAAAGATGCTCTATATGTACCCAGTATTTGACAAACTTTGAACAAGAAAAGGCCTCTGATTGAGCAATCTCATTTTCATGATGAGGAAACATATTGTCTACTCCTCCAGCATGGATGTCTATACTAGAGCCCAATAATTTCATAGCCATCGCAGAGCATTCTATATGCCATCCTGGACGCCCAGGACCAAACGGACTATCCCAATAAATCCCCTGCTCTTTTTCTGGATCATAGGCTTTCCATAAAGCAAAATCAGCTATATTTTCTTTCTCATATTCATCTTCTGACATCCGATTAGAAGCACCAGCTTCTAACTGATCTAGGCAAAGGTGTGAAAGACGCCCATAGGAAGGAAACTGGGCAATGGAAAAATAAATGCTTTTATCTACTCCTTGATAAGCTATTTTTAACTCAAGCAACTTCTGAATAATCAAAATCATTTCTTCTATATACTCTGTAGCTCGAGGATAATATTCGACAGGCTCTATATTCAGAGAATGAAGATCCTCGAAAAAAGCCTCTTCGTAAGGTCTTGTGTATTCATGCAAAGATACCTTTTGCGCGATTGCTGCTTTAATCGTCTTATCGTCAATATCAGTGATATTCATGGCTTGGATGATCTGATATCCTAAAAGCCTCAAGCTTCTACGCAGCAGATCTTCTGCAATATAGGTACGAAAGTTTCCAATATGTGCGTAGTTGTAAATAGTGGGACCGCATGTATACATGTGGATTGTTTTACCATCTAAAGGCAAAACCTCTTCTTTCTTTCTACTCTCTGTATTATAGATCTTTAAATGCATCATTGTTTCTTTTACTCAATTCATCTAATAAGCGGTAATTCTTTTTTCCAGTGCCCGTTAAAGGTATTTGCGAAATCATGCGCACTTCAGAGACCTTTACAATTTTTCCAAATCCTTCTTCTTTCAAAATAGCGTTAATTTCCTCTTTAGAAACAGAAAAGGTAGTGAACAGAATCAACTGGGGTTTTTCTGCTTCTATCTCACGCATACTAATTGCTAAACCAGCCCCCTCTTTTTCCCCTGTTAACCATTGCTTACGATGCGCTACTTCTATCAGCTCTTCTTCTATGCCATCTAAGCCAATCATTTCACCGCCAATTTTAATCACCCTTTTTAATCTACCAGATAAAATAAGTGCTCCTTCAGGATTAATATAGCCTAAATCCCCTGAACCATACCATTTTTTTTCTTGAAAAACAATAAAAGGATTAGAGCTAGAATCAAGATATCCTTTAAACACATTTAGACCTGAAATATAGATTTCCCCCTCTTGGCCTAATGGTTTAGGTTCCTTTGTTTTTACATCCAAAATACAAATCTCTGTATGATTCAAAGGAAAACCAACCCCATTTCTACCTTTTCTAGGCAGATTGCTTGTAACTAAAGGGCTACATTCTGTGGCTCCATACCCTTCAACAACCTGAGCTTTTGGTAAGAAACGCTTTACATAAGTAAACAGTTCCTCAGGAGCTTTTTCTGCTCCTGATAAAATAAAACGCAAAGAATCCAACTCCTTTGGCTTTGCCACTCGAAAAAGCCCTTGAATAAAGCTTGGCGAGCAGCAAAATATCGTGGGCTTCCAATACGCTATATCTTGTGCCATCCCATAACTATCTGTTGGATCAGGAGCATAACAGGTTTTAATTCCAGCTAAAAGCGGCATCATTCCTGTAAGAGAAAATCCCATAGAGTGAAAAGGGGGCAGTACTGCATAAAGACAAGATCCAAATTCTATAACATCAAGAGCAATACAATCTCTTTGATTAGTGAGCAAATTCTCATGCGATAGACCAACTGCCTTTGGGAACGCCTCTGTTCCACTAGTAAATAAGATGACTGCATCCTGATCTTTTTTGACTTTATCTAAACCAAGGTAGCCAACTAAAAATTCACTAGATAACAAAGAACCAATTGCCGCCTTTAATTTAGTTGTAATTCCTATCTTTTTTTTAATATCCTCTAAAAAGAGCATTCGATTTTCTTCTAATTTACCAAAATCCACTTCATTTAAACGATCTAAAAAACGATGCGAGGTAATCACAAATTGCAGCTTAACAAGATCCACTGCATGATCTAAAGAACGAGTACCCATTGTCCAATTCAACATAACAGGGATCTTATTAGATAGCCAAATTGCAGAGATCACAAGATATGCAGCAGCAGAAGAGGGCAAAAGAACGCCTATATATTTTCCTGGAAGAGAACGAAAGTATGACTCAAGTGCTAAGGCAGAGCGTTTAAACTTAGAATAGGAGAATACTCCTGCTATATGATCAGCGCAAGCAACCGAGGAAGACATTCTATCAAAGCTGCGCAATAAAACTTGTCCCATCGTTTCCCCTTCCGGAATCTTTATGCTTGGACGTTTTTTCTTTTCTATCCAAGCTACTGGCAATGATGGCAATACGTTACTTTTATCTTTTTCTTTTTCAGGACCAGAAGCACTTTGTAAAAGATCTTCAACAACTTGCAATTTTTCTGGATTTACTCCGACAACCGCATATTGCTCCTCCAAAAATACACATAAGCCTGCGATATCCAATGAATCAAGACCTAGATCTCGAGATAGATCCATTTCCCTTTTGATCCGCCCTTCTGGATATCCAGATAGCTTGCTCAAATGGGCAAAAATCGTTTTTTGCACATCAGAGGTCACTATCTGGTTTGCAATTAGCCCAACAGGACTTTGCTGTTGAATAATTTCCGGGATTTTTTTACCCCATTGAGAGTAAGAGACAAGCGTTAATACTTCTGCTCCTGGTTCAGGATAGCGATTATACCATTCTTCTAAATACTTATTAAAATCTACACGTGTTGTATCCCAAGGAAAATCTAAAGGAGGCAGAGAAAATTCTACTTTTACCTTGCGCTTAGGCATAAAGAAAAATCCACTTTTACATAAAAGCTTAGCGCATCTTCTTAAGATTTGGCCAAAATTAGGAGATATTCCGGTTATTGCGCGAGAGAATTGACTCCCCCAAAGCCCTGTTGTTCGCACTAACACTATATTAAGCTCAGGGCAGAGTTGTAGTAAACGATGCACAAAAGAAGCTCCACCAATGATTTCAAAACCGGAGATTTTTAAACGACCAGAAGGATAAATCATGAAATGATTTTTCTCTTTAAGACCTTTAACAATTTCTTGCATACATTGATCTACTTTTTTCCCGCGCCACTTACTAGCCAATGCATCCATTGTCGGCAAAGGGATCGCCTTAACTAGATCCATAAACCAACGAAATCCTTTAAGATAATAAAAATGCTCAACTACAAGGGGCCTGGGCTGGAATAAAGGCCATAGAAGGCTCTCGATAATCACAGGGTCTATTTCAGCGGGGTGATTAGGTAAAAATAAAATCCCACCTGGTTTTTTAAAAGAATGATTTTTGATGCTTTCCCAGCCACAGACCTCAATACGATAGCGTAAGGAGAGCAATTTGCGAGTAATCCAACAAAAACCATTTAATAACCAAGTAGTTGGTTTATTCCGCTTCATAAAATCTCCTTGAGCCTAAGAGCATAAATTAAAAAAAATACACTTGCTTTGTTTTAAAATCAGTAATATTAATAAAAGAAGTGAAAAACAATCAACTTTATTGGCAAAATACACAATAAAAAAAATAAAATTAACTTAGTTTAAAATTTGTATATAATTAAAATATAGCTATATGAAAATCAATAAACCATCTTCTCAACAACAGTCGAATAATTCCACTTTTAAAGTTTCTACTTCTTCTTTACTTAGATCTTTAAAAAAAATATTTGATGAAGCTACTGAAGCTCCTACACATTTATCTAAAAATACATACTCATTAGAGCATGTCTGCAGAGATCTTAAAGATCTTTTCAAACCTTTTATATCTCATTAAAAAAAATCATTTAAAAAAACTCCTAAATTAAGTTAAGTAAAGATTACACACTTAAAATCCGGAGTTGATATGAAAATAGGACCTAAAGGCCCTTCTAAACCAAATGGTTACCATAGAGAAGTGAGCTCTTCTCTTATGCGAACAAGAGATAAAGTAAGGAAGCTTACCCAAAAAATCCCCCATGCTTTTAAAGCAGGGACAGTCCATTTTTCCAAACTTACAGCCGCCAATAAGGCCTCTAAAAAAATCAGTCACTTATTTACGGAAAAAATGAATACATTTAACCGCTAGCAAACGCTTAAGAGTATCTCCGCATAGGAAAGGAAGAACCCCTAAGGTTATAGCTTGTGCCCATCCTATAAAAGCTGCAAGCCAAATAGCCCCAAATAAATAGATAATTCCATCTCCTATCGATAGGACCCAAAAAAGCTGAAGTTTAGAAGCAGAGCGACTCAAAAAACCCATTACTCCTGCAGCTATTATATAGCCTAAGAGGTATCCGGCATTAGAGCCTAGTAAATGAGAAAAGCCTCCTACATAAGTTGCAAATACAGGAAGTCCTAAAGCTCCTTGCAATAAAAATCCTATTACAGCAAGCACTGTTCTTTTAGCTCCAAGTAGTACAGAAAGCGATAGAATCAGAGTATTCTGCAATACAATTGGCACAGGGGTAAAAGGAAGAGGGATAGAAATAGGTGCAGCTAATGCTATAAGGAAACTCATTCCCAATATAATAAGTGCTTCTTGTGCATAAGTTTTGGTTTTAAGCTGTATGCTCATTGTATTCATCGAGATCTCCTGTGACTTTTTAGTATGTCTGATAAAACCTGTTCCCAATCAGTGCAGGGAGAAGCGTATTTAGGTTCAGCGTGAGTTGCCCATCCAGGTATAGCTGAAATTAAAACAGACCCCTGCTCATTTAGTTTAAGAAATTTACCATGATCATCGCTAATGCTTCGATTCAAAGAGAAATTCCTATGAACCTCTATGTCTCTGATTAAGGTTTTATACCTCATGGCATAGGTATTAGTAGTAGAGGGGGTAGTGCGCCAATGACAGGTGTTGGTATGAAAAATTTTTGCAGATAGGTTCTGATATTCAGGTAGGAAATATTTATCTTTATGATCATATAGAGTGACATAGTCAACTCCTGGTAGAGTAAAAGATTCTCGCAATACCTTACACCAATGGGGAAGGTGGATATAATCATCTTCTAAAAAATAGATAATCGTCTGATCGGAAAACTTTTGTGAAGCTACATAATCGAGCATCCATAAGAAGGAGGCTGTTTCAGTTCCTCCTTGCATTTCAACCACAGGAAATCTTTTTTGTTCATGAATAAAATGTGGGGTTTCAGAAACGTGAAAAGCATCGAGCAGAAAAGTTATTTCTATCTTAGGATCATCGATTGTGCCCAGTAAATTAGCTAAGCAAAGCTCTTTAGTATAAGTGCGATATCTTTCTTTATGCGCACTTATTTCTGAATAGTGACAATGACGCACAAATACCTGAATGCTCTCTTTCTCAGGTTTTTTAATCCATGAAACCAATTTATGTAATATAGCCATCAAGATGCTTCCTTGCTTTTTTAAAAACATTTTTTGATTCTGGAAAGGAAATCTGCTTCATCGCTTCATCTAAATCAAACCATTTTGCTTGCAGAATCTCATCTGGCTGACATTTCACGGTCCCTATTACAAAAGCTGAAAAATAACTAACGGTCTTGGGCTTTTCTTGATCATAATAGCTTTCTGTAAAAGGCTCTAGAGAAAGGAATTGCTCAATACTTAAACCCGTCTCTTCTTTTAATTCACGAATAGCGGCTTCTTGAGCTGTTTCTGCTTTTTCAGCTCTTCCTTTTGGAAAGCCCCAATGTTGTCCATTTAGGTGCTGAATCAACAGTACTTGCCATTTCCCTTTTAATTTGCGAAAAGGGATAATTCCAAAAGAGGTTATCATCGTTTAATAGGGAGCAAAGACTAAACTGGAATTATGTCCACCAAAACCAAAAGAATTGCTAAGCGCTGCAGTTACTTTATGGGGCGTGGGTTTTACAACAATATCTAAACCTTGTATTTCCTCTTCTGGTTCTTCTAAATTAATTGTAGGATGTAGCGTTCCTTGACGCATTTGCTCAATTAGAGCTACCGCTTCAATCCCTCCTGCTGCACCAAGACAATGTCCAATCATTGATTTAGTAGCATTTATTTTAATATTTGCAGCATGTGGCCCAAAAGTTTGTTTAATCCCCCGTATCTCGCATAGATCCCCTACTTGCGTAGAAGTTGCATGTGCATTGATATAGTTAATCTGCTCTTTTGGTATACCAGAATTTTTAATTGCCTGCTCCATACATAGCTGAACCCCCCATCCATCTTCCCGAGGAGATGTCATATGAAAGGCATCACAATTAATCGCGCCACCTAGGTATTCACACAAAATAGGCGCATTTCTTGCTAAAGCATGTTCTAGGCTTTCTAAAACTAGAACACCCGCTCCTTCTCCAACAACAAATCCATCCCTTTTCTTATCCCAAGGCCTAGAGGCTTTTTGAGGATCTTCATTGTATTTTGATAAAGCATGACAAGCAATAAATCCTCCTACTCCAATTTGATTAATGGGAGCTTCGGTTCCTCCACATAACATAAGATCCGCTTCTCCACGAAAAATATGCTCTGCTGCCGCATGAATAGAATAGTTAGCTGTGGCACAAGCTGTAGAAATGGAGTAATTAGGTCCCATAAAACCCAATTCAATTCCCAATAAAGCACCAGCCATGTTGGTAATAATGAAAGGAACAAAAAAAGGAGTAAGACGTTTAAAACCTTCTTTTATAAGAGTTTGGGTGCCGTTATAAAACATATGCATTCCGCCCATACCAGAGCCTACGACCACACCGCAACGTTGTTTATTCAGCTTCGATAATAACTCAGGTGTTAGGAGCTGTGCTTGTTGTAGAGCCTTTTTTCCCGCTACAATTGCATAGCGAATAAAAGGATCAACCCGTCTTGCTTGTTTTTTGTCTAAATACTCACCCACTTCAAAATTGCGAATGCTAGCAGCAAATCTAGTGGGGTAATCTTGACAAGGAAATTCTTCAATAGGAACAACTCCGCTCTTTCCCGCTAGAAGCTGTTGATAAAATGTCTCTACATCTGTGCCAAAACAAGATGCAAGGCCCATTCCTGTAACAACAACCCGTTTTTTCGCCATAAAAAGCTCCCTATAAAATAAGCAGTTAGGATATACAAAACGGGCTAATTTTTGCAACTTGAGAAACAAGAGGTGGTTTTCTGTTAATAGCGATATGCTAAAAAGATAGGTAAAAAAAAATTTAGGCCTGCTTATCTGATTCAATATTGATTTTTAAATCTATAATACAGCCCTTGTTCCATAAATCTTCTAAACGGTATCTCTCCCTTAAACCTGGTTCAAAAATATGAACCATGGTATCTAAGTAATCGATAACGGCCCAATCGCCATTCTGCAGACCTTCTATATAAGAGGGCTTAAGGCCTGTTTTCTTTAGCTCATCAACGATAGTGCTTGCAATAGCACTTACATGTTTATCTACATTGCCTTCTGCAATAATGACAAAGTCAGCAAGCGAGCTAATGCCTCTTATATCAAGCGCTAAAATATTGCTGCCCTTTTTATCAAAAATAATCTGAGCAATTTGATTAAGATAGGGGGGAATTTCTTGAGTGTTCATGGCCTTAAGAGTATAAGTGATTTAATTGAATATAGTCTAGTATCTTTGATGGTACAAGGTGTTTACAAATTTTTTTTTGCTGCAAACGCTGGCGTATCGTTTTACCGCTAATTTCTATTAAAGGAATTTTTACAAAACCCTTTTCCAGCTTGATCTTTGCTTGAGAAGACACCTTAAGATCGATGGGTTGAGAGGTGGTAAATCGCGAGGCTACTAGAGGCTTGGCAAGATTTAAAAGCTCTTCTACTTGATGCCAAAGGTGTAAGCTGGGTAAAAGATCTTCCCCTAACAAAAGGAAGAGATCTATTTCCTCATTTTTTTTTAATCTTTTGACCGTATCTATTGTATAAGGTTTCTGCATTTGAATTTCCCAGTCTAGCAAAGTAAATGAGGGAATCTCCTCAATGACCAATTGCAGCATCTGAACGCGGTGTTCTATAGATGTATGAGGGGTTTTAAAAGCAGTGCTTTTGGCAGGACAAATTAAAATTTGGTCTAGATGAGCATGTTCTAGCAAATTAACTACCAGATTTAAATGGCCGAAATGAAAAGGATCAAAGCTGCCACCAAATAAACCAATTTTTTGCTTTTTCAAAGAATAGCCCATCCATTTTTATCAGCGATCTTCTTAAGCACCCGATCGGGATTGACTCCAATTGCTGTTCCTGCAGCTTCTAAAAAAGGTAAGTCTAAATGACTATCTGAGTAAGCTGTGATATTCTTATGATCAACACAGAGTTTTTGCGCCATTTCTAACATGTAAAAGGCTTTTTGCTTACCTGCTAGAACAAATCCAACAGCGGATAGTTTTCCTTCAGCATCAATTGCATAGTCGGTTGCTTTCCAGGCATGAAACCCTAACTTTAAAGCGAACTTTTTTACTAAAAAATCAGGAGAGTTTGATAAGAGAAGAGTATAATGTCCTAAATGTTGAGCCAGTTTCAAATGAGCAACCGAGGGTAAATAAAGCAACTGATTAAAATATTCTTCAACAAATAGATCAGCTGCTTGCTCTAGTAGGGATAATTGACGACCAGATAACGTCTGAAAAAAAATTGCTCGATGTAACTCAAGCAAATTTTTTTCCAGTATGTAGTAACGAAAATAAGAATAAACAGCATAAAATAAATGACCATAGTTTAACATATTTTGTCTAATTAAATAGCGACAAAAAGCTAAGCTACAATTACAAGTTGTTAAAGTGTAATCTAAATCAAATACGCTTAAATGCACCCAGTTCTTACTTAGATTAAGCATCGACTTCTATCAAATCTCCATCTCCGCTATCTGTTTTATTTTTTTCTTTATATCAACAATCGAACTATTGATTTTTTCTAAAACACTTTTATCGGTTTCCATTAGATCTCTGTACATGATTGTTTTTTCAAAGTCAAGGCCAGAACCCCCTAATAGTTTACGATACTGCTCTAGTTGTTCTTTTAATTCCTTACGCCTATTTTTCTTTTCAAAAAGAACAATCTGTAATTGTTCAAGTGCTTTTTGATCATCTTCTGATAACAGCATCAAAGTTTTTTCTTTATTGTCATTGATTAGGTCTTTAACTCTCTTAAAAAGCCTCTCTAACATTTGCTTTTCAGACTGTTTGAATTGAAACTCTTCGAAAGTTTTTTCTAAAGCCTTATTCTGTAAGGTTAATTGTTCAAGACTTAGCTCACTGGCTTGCTGTATTAAACTCTTCAAATCAGAGCTAAGTTTTTCTAAGCGATCTTTCTTTTCTTGCTCTTTTTCCTGCAGTTTTTGCATATGCATTTTTTCTGCTTCACGCGCTTTTTCTAAAATAGGCTTTTTTACATTGTATAATTGTTCTTTGAGTATCTGTACCTCTTCTCGTCCCAATAATACAGTCCTCATAAAGGCTAAAATTTCTGTCATTTGTTGATCGCATTCTTGAAGTGGTGTCTCTTCATGAATAGAAGCTGCAAATATTTGGATCTTTTCTGCTACTAGATCAAATCCTTGCTTAAAAAGTAGCTTTTTCTCTTGAGTTTCTTTTTTTCTTTCTTTCTCATAATTTTTGATCTCATCCCAACAAGTGCTTAACTTAACACGCGTTTCGGTAAAAACATGGGTATTTAGCGTCAAAACTTTAGCAATTTGCTGCAAATATTTAATTTCTTCTCTTAAAACATACCCTGGGAGTTGTTTCATCTCCCCTTCACGAAATTGAGAATACACAAAATACTCTACATCTTGACTAAATTTCTCAGAAATTTGCTTGATTAGTTCTTTACGTCTAGGAAAAATCTGATTTCCACATAAAGAAAGCCTCTCTAGCAATTTATTTTTTATTCGAATGCGCATTTCTGTCTTAAGAAGCTCTTTACGCAAAGAGTTAACTTTTACAGCTAATGCATTTAATAATTGCAATTCGCGTTGAATAATCGCATAAAATTCCCTATTTTTTTGAAGGGAAAAACATTCTTCAGGAAGCACAACATCTGCAATTAGCTCAAGCACTACATTCATGTCTGCTACATCTTTTTCTAGTGCTTGAATGGCTAATTCAATTTGTTCAACTGCAAATGCTGACTGCTGATCTACAATTTCCTTTAATTGCTTTGCCTCTGAGACAAGTTCAATATAAGAATTCCATAAATCAGCTCGAATTAAAATAGGCATATCTTCTTTGAATAAAGAAAGACAAAGTTTTCTAACTTCCCAGAAATCCTTAAAACGAGGAGCATTTCCTTGAGATAGGGCTTGACGCAAAAATTCCAAACTTAATCGGATTTTTTTTTCGCTATTTGCAACGCTCTGAAATTGCTCAAGAAACTCCATTAATGAATGGGTACTATTTTTTTCCTTCATATCGCTTGGGTAAGCATCAGACACGTCTTCTTGAGAATTATCTTTTTCGCTTTGTTTCTGCTTCGCAGTAAGTTCAGCAATACCGTCATTGCTGAAGTTCTTTCCGGATTCGCCTTTCATATCGTGATCTGAATTCATTGTACTGATGGTTGTGTTCTGTTTCAGAAAAAATTGGTTTTAAAGTTATAAACAGAAAAATACTAAATCATCTTAGTTTTTTGGTGAAGGATGAACCTATCATTAACAAATTTATTTTGCAAAAAATAACAAAATAGCTTATATAGTATTTTTTTTTGTATATAAAAAAAGCAAAAAATTTAAAAGCTTTGTTCATAATCTCTAATGATTATTTCAGCCGCTATTTCTATTGAAACTTTGTTAAGGTTCAACCAGCGAAATAAGGGCTCCTTACGAAACCAGGTAAATTGTCTTTTAGCATATCTTCTTGAAGCTTGTTTAAAACGTGTAATAAATTGTTGTAAATCTTCTTGTGTTTTAGGTGATAGTAAATAGCTTAAACATTGACGATAACCAATTGCTTGGGAAGCGGTTTGGTTTTTGCTTAACCCTTGCAATTCTAGTTGCTTTACCTCTTCAATAAAGCCCTTTTCTAGCATTTCATCGCATCTTTTTTCAATTCTAGGATATAAAATCTCTTTTGGCATATATAAAAACCAACAGCGAAAATCATATATCTCTGATAATTCTGAAATAACTGGTAGCAGGGCTGATACCTTATTTCTAGTTACAGAAATAATCTCTAAAGCACGCACAATTTTTTGTCTATCTTTCGATGTAACAGTCATCGCATAATCTGGATCCAATGTTTTTAAACGTTCATAAAGCGCTTCTGTACCTAGCGCATTCATCTCTGTTTCTATTTTTGCTCGCAAGTCCGGTTTAGACGCAGGTCCGCTAGGGGGACCATAGATTAAAGAATGGATGTAGAAACCGGTCCCACCGACTATAATGGGAACAGCTCCCCGATCCAAAATCTCTTTAATTGCTAAATTTGCTTCCTTATAAAATTCTACCACATTAAATGTTTCATCTAAACATCGGCTATCAATCAAATGGTGAACAACTTCGCTTCTCTCTTCCAAACTAGCCTTAGCAGTACCAATGTCCATCCCTCGATAAACTTGCATAGAATCAGCTGAAATAATCTCGCCGCCAATTGCCTTAGCAATTAATAAAGACAGTGCGGTTTTACCCACTCCTGTAGGCCCTGCAATGATGATTACTTTTTTCTTTTGAGACCTCGGAATTAATTTATGGGTTTGTTCTAAGGGGAGCTGCGTTAATAAAAGCTGTAGTTCTTTATCTTCACAAATACCTGCAGTACCCACATCTACTCTCTTTGTAACTCATATTGTGACTCTTTTAAGTTAACATACCTCTTTTTTTTTGGAAGCATGCAAAAGAATCGTCTGAATTCTAAAGTCAATTAAAGCACCTCTACTCTCACTCGGCAATTAAAACGCGCACCAATTGCGCCAACAATGATCCTTAAGGAACGAATAGTACGCCCTTGCCTACCTACCACTTTAGCCACATCATTAGCAGACACTCTTACTTCAACAGTTGTTTCTTTCTGATTATCAATTACTTGAACATTTACCTCTTCAGGAGAGTCAACTATGTTTTTAATAATATAAGCAATAAATTCTTTCATAATTTTAAATTATCCTAATGGTACTATTTGAAAAAATCTGGTTAAACACATTCTTAGCTAACATATTAATTGAGCTTCAATAAGATATCACTAAAAAATAAAAGGGAAATATCTTTTAAAGAGATAAAAAAAAATTGAAATCTTGCAAAGAGAACTCATTAAAGAGTATAGCTCAAATTAAACCTTCTTGCGTCTTGAATCAGAAGACGAACCAAAACAGCGCTAGCTGTAATCGTTCTGAGATTTAAGACGCACTTTGTACAAAAGCTAATTTTGATAGACGCAGATCGATTACCTTTTCTCTTAATCGTAAAAAGGGCTGATTTATCTGTAAGGTTGCGCTCTTTTTTTCTTGCTCAATTAATCCCTCTTTTAAATTCAAATAATTAATAAGTTGTTCTTTATAATTCTTTGTACCTAAGCGAAGAAGATGAGGAAAAACAATTTGTTGTTCTAGTCCATTTTGCCATTGTACAATGACATTATCCACTGTTAGAACAATCTCTCTCTTACCACAACTAGAAGCAAATGCCTGAGAAAGATCAATACGCACCACATGGGATAAACCCAATTCATGGATCAGTTGAAGCAAAGAAAAAGCCAGATTTACATAAGCCCCTGTCATGGCTTCTTTCCATCTCACAACAGGTTTATCAGAGTCCGTAGATCTTTTGCCAAAAGAAGACAGCCCAAAGTAGATATACGGCAGGTTTTTAGGGGAAAGAAAAGGATAAAAAGGAAAAGGATAACCTGCTTTATCCATCACCACATTTTCGTAGTCCTCAACCCATGCAACTGGTTGACGAATCGTATAATCTATGTAAAGAGCAGCGGGCTTTAATACTTTTACATCTGCCTGATTGATTAAAGGAGAAGAAAGCAAACGCTGTTTAGCTACCTCTTCATTAAAAAAAACCACACTGGTTGGAACATCTCGAGAAATCTGCAAAATTTCCGCTAGATACTCTGTTTTTAAAGCTTCTTTTTGTGGACCTGTTTGGATAATGGAGTGGATTTGATTATCATAGCTAAAAGCTTTCTGGTATTTTTTTTTTAAATACTGTTTTAGATAAGCAAAAGACCCTCCTGTACATAAAAGCGTAGAAACAATAATCCAACCAATTGCATAAGAAAGAGGTAAACGTCTAGAGAGTTTTAATCGAGACATCATCTAAAGATTTTCCATAATATCATAAGATAGGTTGTTGATATCTCCAGCCCCCATAGTTATTAGACAGTCCCCTGCTTTAAGAATTTTTACAAGCTGACAAGATAATTGACTGCGGGAAAAATGATAAGCAGGACGCCTAGCTTCTCTGTTAATTTCATGTAATAAACGCCCCTCATCAATCTCTTTAATAGGAGCTTCTCCAGCTGCGTAAATGTCTGTAATAACCACTATATCAGCAGCCTCAAAAGCAGCCCCAAATTCGTCTAAGCAGGCTAAGGTACGCGAATAACGATGTGGTTGAAAAGCCAAAACAACCCTTTTAGATCCCATTGCATTTTTTATGGCTCTCAAAGTGGTAAGGATTTCCGTAGGGTGATGAGCATAATCATCATAAAAAATGACTCCTTTTACGGCTCCTTTATACTCTAAACGCCGATTTATCCCTTTAAAGTTGATAAAAGCGCTACGGATTTTCTCTTCTTCTATCCCTAATTTAAGACAAAGACCAAACACTGCAGATGCATTGAGTATATTATGCCTGCCTATTATTGGTACTTCTATCTCTGGATAATGTTTATTTTCAAAACAAATAGTAAATATATTTTTCCATTTATCCTGACGATGGCTTTCTATAAATAGCGCATTTTTTTTATCAAACCCATAGCTATACCCTTTAGCTACCATCTCTGATAACCATAGATTATCCCCATGCCAAAAAAAATGTTCTAAAGAGGTGATAGAATCAATAAACCGTTTGAATCCCTCAACCAATCCATTCATGGTCTGCCAGTAATCAAGATGGTCATGATTGATATTTGTGATAATTGCTCCAAAAGGAGTATATTTTAAAAAAGATCCATCACTCTCATCTGCTTCCGCAACAAAATAAGGCCCTTCTCCA
Source organism: Candidatus Rhabdochlamydia sp. T3358 (assembly GCF_901000775.1). Taxonomy (GTDB): domain Bacteria; phylum Chlamydiota; class Chlamydiia; order Chlamydiales; family Rhabdochlamydiaceae; genus Rhabdochlamydia. Next base: position 68,780 of record NZ_CAAJGQ010000034.1, on the reverse strand, counting down.
TAGCCTGCATTAGTATTTGAACCATAAATAAATCCACCTAGCGCAAAACTTGGCTGCATCCCTTTTTCAAGCAAAACATGAGTCAGAAGAGAAGAGCTTGTTGTCTTCCCATGAGTTCCTGATACTAATAGAGCTTTTTGAGATTGCATAAATAAGGCGAGTAAATCAGACCTATGCAAAATGTTAAGCTTATGCGACTTTGCAAACATAAGCTCTGGATTATCAGGAGAAATAGCACTGCTGTAAATAACAAGGGCATCTAAAGGAATCTGTTCTTTTTTATGTCCAATAAAGATCTTAGCCCCTTTTTCTTGTAATCTGTTTGTAGTGCAAGAATGCATGACATCGCTTCCGCTAACCATTGCGCCTTTTTCTAGAGCAATTAATGCTAAACCGCTCATTCCAACCCCACCAATACCAATGAAATAATAGTGTTTGTTATACATTCAGAGCCTCTATAATAAGATCGCTCATTTCCTTTTTTTCACTTTTAAGATTTTGCAGAGAAACACGCATTTGCTCTCCTACTTCTGGGTTTTTAGTAAATGCACTTAAAAACTCTAGGATTAATCTTTGCATATCGCTTCCTTCTTCAATTACATAAGCTGCAGATAAACGCTGCAGAAACAGAGCATTTTCTCTTTGGTGCTGCTCTGTTGCATAAGGATAAGGAATAAGTATTGCAGGCATTTGGTAGTGAATGATTTCAGCTATTGTAGCAGCGCCTGATCGACAAAGAGCTAAATCCGCAGCATAGAAGACTCGACTCATATTTTTCTCAAAGGTTTTAATAAATGCGGGGATATTATGTCTTTTACAGAATTGTTCTACTTCAACAGATGTTGATCTACCCACTAAATGTATGATCTGAAAAGGCATCTCTTTAGCAAGCAATTGTTCACAAATACTCAAAACTGCATGATTAATGGCAGATGCTCCTTGAGAGCCTCCAAAAATCAATAGAGTAAAACGATTAGGCTCTAACTGAAGTTGTTCTCTTGCCTTTGCTTGCGATAAGTTAGGCTCTTTTGCCCTTAAAGGCCAACTCACTTCTATTAGATTACCCTTGATTTTCTTTGCCAGAGGTAGATGAATTGCGGTATGGGTAGCAAAAGAAGAAAAAAACCTGGTCACCTTTCCTGCTACTGTATTCGATTCAAATAACATGAAAGGTTTTTTTTGCAATTTTGCTGCGCATAAAATAGGAAAGGCATGAAAACTGCCAAAACCGATGATAAGATCTGGTTTAAAACTTTTCAGAAAAAAACAGCTTCTGGCGACTGCTTTGAGCAAAGCATATAGCGCCCCTAAACGCCTAGTTAACCCTTTCTGAAAAGGTGTTTTGGCCAAAACCTCATAAAAGTTAAAACTCTTTCTATCAAAATACACATTTTCTTTTAATCCAGATCCAACAAATAGAACTTCTATCTCTTTTTCTTGCAGCTTTTTAGCAATCTCTTGTGCAGGCAAGAGGTGTCCGCCTGTTCCTCCTGCAGCGATTATCACTTTTTTTTTAATCATCATTTTTTAGTTGTTGTTTAGCTTCTTCTGCCACTTTAACAATAACGGTTAGTGCGAGCATATTTGCAATTAAAGAAGATCCTCCTTGGCTAAAAAAAGGAAGATTTGTGCCCTTGCTAGGTAATAACCCTGAAACTATACCTAAGTTTAAAAAAGCTTGAAAACAAATCAGAAAGGTAAAACTTGCTACAAGATAAAACCCACCGATTTCCTTTACTTGCAATGCAATGGCAAAACCACAAAAGGCTACCATAGTATACAGAAAAATGAGAATACTCATCCCGATAAAACCACACTCTTCTGCAAAAATGGCTGCAATATAATCACATCTAGCCTCTGGAAGATACTCTAGTTTTTGCAAACTCTCACCTATTCCTCTGCCAAATAACCTACCAGAGCCCGCTGCAATTCTTGCTTGATAAGGCTGATGTCCCTTGCCTTTCAGATCATATTCTGGATGTAAATAAATCTTTAATCGATCCGATACATGAGGCATTTGTGAAGCAACTACAGCGCCTATACAGCAAATAATCATTAAAGGTAGAGCCCAATACACCCACTTAACCTGACTTAAGATGAATAAAATAATTAAAGCAGAGAGGATAATGAATACTGTCCCATTATCGGGCTCAATTAGAATTAAGCCTAAAGGAATACAAATAATACCTAGCAAGCGTAAAAACTGTACCCAATCCAAAGAGTTTTTTTGCTTAGTGACCGCATAGATATAATATAAAGGGATTACATATTTAACAAATTCTGAAGGCTGTAAAGAATTCCCAAACAGACTAATCCAACGACGAGCTCCATTGAGTTTAGGTCCAAATACCAAAACCAGGATTAAACCTATAACCCCTAAAAAAAGCAGCAATGGACTCAATGACAAAAGAGATCGATATCCCACCGACCAAATAGCAATCACGCCTATTGCGCTTACAGCTGCATAGAGGATTTGCCGTATCAATGCATAATAAAGACTGCGGTCTGAGAAACGATCTAGAATTTGTGCAGAGGATGTATTAAAGACCATAACAAGGCCTAATACAAAAAGTACAGAAATAGAGCTGAGCATGATAAAGACGTAACGATTCATGAGATCCTTTGAAAACAAAAAAGCTGTTAACGAATACGCAATTTATCCCCAGGTCGTAGTTTTCGAGCTTTTTCTTCACTCATCTCATTTAGTTTCAAAAGATTTTCTAGCTTAATGTTATTTTTCTTTGCAATAGTCGAAGGATTATCTCCTTCTTTTACAATATAGTATACCGTTTCCAAAGCAGGACTTGTAGTAAAAGCTGTATCATTAGATGGGATTTTCAGCACCTGACCAATACGCAAATGAGATGTTTGCAGCCCATTTAGTCGCATAATTTCATTAACTGTGGTGTGATATTGACGAGCAATCTTTTCCAACATATCTCCCTTTTTTATCGCAACCTCTGCTAACTTTTCCATGTTATTTTCCAAAATGGAAGCTTGAGGTAACTTAATCTCCTCTAAAGCGATAGGACTTTGTATGACTACAGGTTGTTCTATGTGAGAGCGTTGCTTTGCAAATTGCTCTAAAGCGTGATCTACAGCATCTCCTTTTTGGATAACTGCTTCTTTTTTTGGGGAAACATCTACAATGGGCTTCAATGGTTCTGGCTGATAGCACGTATCATGCACAGGTGGCTTCAAAGCGCTGGCAAATAAAATAATTAGCAAACCTGCATTAACCAACACAGCAATAATAATGGTATCTTTACGACTCATAACTCTTTCCATCCCTTAATAAGCGCACTTGATACTGAAATTCTTTTCCTCTATGAGCATAGTCACAAAACATATCAAAACTTGCACATCCTGGCGAAAGTAAGACGCTCTCTTTTTCCTTGGCAAGCTCCTTTGCCATAACTACCGCTGATTGCATAGAGTCAACACATATAACAGGAATAAAAGGGTGCAATTCTTGTTCTATTTTTTTTGCTGCTAGGCCAATTGCTAGTATTTGTCTTACTTTTCCTGAAAAAGGTCTTTTCCAGGCTGTATATGAGCTTCCCTTATCAACCCCCCCAGCAATCAAGATCACTTTCCCTTTCATTGCGCGTACAGCACAAATAACCGCATCTATATTTGTGCCTTTACTATCATCATAGTAATCAACTCCATCAATAGAAGCTATACATTCTAATCGGTGTGAAGGCCTACAAAACGTGGTTAAAGCTTTCTTAAATTGTGTATGGGAAATACCAAAAGGTTTACAAAGAGCCCAAGCTGCTAATGTATTTTCCCTTTCATGCTCTGCACATTCTCTATATAGTGATGATGAAAAATATTCAAGATCTTTTTGATAAAAATCTAATGTTTGGTATTCGTTTTTTTCCAAAAGAAAACCAAACTGCTCTACCACTTTCTCCTGTATAAATAAAGAACCCTTCTCTTTCATGCAATTTTGCAAACGCAGTTTGGCTTTTGCATAAGCTTGCATATCAGGATAACGATCTAAATGATCTGGTGTAATATTAAGAATAGCCGCTTGATCAAATACAGGAGAGTCTAAAGTTTCCAGTTGAAAAGAGCTCAATTCAACCACAAGAACCTCTGCTTTTTTAGAATCAAGTACGTAAGAACAAAGAGGCACACCGACATTTCCCACTGCTTTTGCACAAATTCCACTTGTACTTAGAATATGCTCCACTAGCAGAGCTACAGTGGTTTTGCCGTTGGTTCCTGTTACCGCTATTAAAGGCTCTGAAATAAAAGGTAAAGCTAACTCCACCTCTGTAACAACAGGAATACCCCTATTTTTAGCTGTTCTGTAGATTACATGTTTAGGATCAACTCCCGGTGAAATAACGCATTGATCTATTTCTTCCCAACAAATAGCTCCCAAATCAGAAATACGCTTTAAGCCAAGCTCTTCTAAACAAAGAGCTTCTTCAAGATCCCCCAAATAATCATCAAAAGCACATACATTTTTTTTATGCAATAGAAGTAGTTTAGCAGCAGCTCTTCCGCTTTTTCCTAGCCCTAAGATAAGCGTACTTTTCATGAAAACCCTCTAAATATCAAAAGCTTAAAGTTTATGCTTATTTTCTACTAAAACTACAAGATTTGTTATTTAAAAACTATAGATGCCAAGGATTCGAATGTATTGTTTTTAAGAAGACCATGGTCTAAAGCATCCAAGTTAAGCGTTTCTAATCAATGGAACTGATAAACGGTGTATATATTATTAACCCCAGTTTTGGGTTTTTCTCTTTGATTTTAAAGTAGATAGGTACTCATTTGGTGATCTTAAATTGCGAATTTGCAATAGTTTGAACAAATGAGCAAAATCTAGATGAAAAATACTAGGTTCCAAGCAAGTTTAGAAATAGACAAATCATTTGTTATCAATATTTTAGATTGTGATTCTTATTGGATAAAAACCCAAAACTCAGGTTATTAGAACGAGCAAAAAGTTTAACTTCCTCTTCTTGCAAATCCTTGACAAATTGCATAGCTTCTTTATTCTGCCTTACCGCTGCTGCTGCAATTTTTCTATCTCTTTGTAAATCCTCAGAAGCAAATTGTAAAGACAAGCCATTCTTAGATACAGCAGCTAGTGTAACATCTCTGTCATTCTGTAAATCCTTGGAAGCAAATTTCAGCGCTAATCCATTGTTAGATACAGCAGCTAGTACAAGGGTTTTATTTGCCTTTAGAGTTCTAGTCTCCCATCTAGCACTAGTCAAATTATCCATTATATAGATATCTGCATATGCAAATTCTAGGGCCAATCCATTTTGCTCTACAGCAGCAAGGGCAATTTCCTTATCTACTCCAAAGCACCCAAAAAAGCTACCAAAGACGGTAAATAATTTTAAAACCAACCCATTCTGCTTGACAGCAGTTAGTGCAACTTTTCTATCTTTTTGTAATTCTTCAGAAGCAAACTGCATTGCAAATCCATTCTGCTCTACAGCAGCTAGTACAATTTCTTCATCTCCTCTTAGAAGATAGTCTCTTATACAACGAGGTACATCTGCTCGTTCTTCTACATAAACATGCTTTAAAGCCAAGCCGTTTTGTTTAACTGCGGCTAGTACAACTTCTCTATCATTTTGTAATTCCTTAGAAGCAAATTGTAGCGCTAACCCACTCTGTCTTACAGCAGAGAGAACCACTTCTTTATTGTTCTTTACATTTTCAGAAAATTCTAGAGCTAGTCCATTTTGAGCTATAGCAATAAGCACAATTTCTTCATTTCTTCTTAAGCCTTCATAAGCAAATTGTAGAGATGATCCATTTTGCCCTACAGCAGCAAGAACGATTTCTCTATTATTTTGATATTCAGGAGCTAATCGTAGAGCTAACCCATTCTGCTTTACAGAAGCAAAAACGATTTCTTTATCCTTTTTTAAACTCTGAGAAACAAATTCTAGATTTAATCCATTTTGCCCTACAGCAGCAAGAACGATTTCTTTGTCATTTTGCAAGATCTGAGAAAGAACTCTTAGACAATACCCATTTTTCTTTACGACCTCTAGCACAACATCTCTATGAGCAAATTGTAACGCTTCCATATTACTATTCCACATAGAAGATTTAGCATGCCACCCTATAGCAATTTCTACAACTTCTCTATCTTCTTGTAATTCCTTAGAAGCAAATTCTAGCGCTAACCCATTCTGCTCTACAGCAGCAATAACGATTTCTCTACTATTTTGAGGGTTTTGAGAAGCAAATTGCAAGGCTAGTCCATTCTGAACTATAGCAGTTTTTACAACTTCTCTATCATTTTGTAATTCCTTAGAAGCAAACTGTAGCGCTAACCCATTCTGCTCTACAGCAGCAAGAACGATTTCTTTACTATTTTGATATTTAGGAACTAACTGTAGAGCTAACGCATTCTGTCTTATAGCAGCGAGAATAATTTCTTCGTCTTGTAGTCTCTTAGAAGCAAATTGCAGCGCCAGCCCATTCTGCCTTACAGCAGCAAGGATGATTGCTTTGTTATTTTGATAGTTGGCAGCAAATTCTAGGGACAATCCATTCTCAGATACAGCAGCGAGAATAATTTCTTCGTCTTCTTGTAATTCCTTAAAAGCATACTGCAGAAATAAACCATCTTTCTTCACAAAAGCAAGCATAATTTCTCTATCTTGAAAGATTTTATCCTCAGAGACAAATAGTTCTCCTGAAGGAATTACTCCCGTACCAAGCACTGGTGCAATATACTTCAATATAAAAGAGGCATTCTGGTTTAAAGCAGCAAGCATAACTTCTTTATCTCTCTTTAAATCATTAGAAGCAAAAACAAAGGCAATTGCATTCTGTTTTACAGCAGCTAGCACACTTTCTTTATCGCTTTTTAGAGACTCAGGGAAAAAATGTAGTAACGTACCATCTTTTTTCAAAGCAAGGAGTATTATTTCTTTAGAAACGCACTGCAAAGTCTTTAGATTTTCATTAACAGCAGTAAACGCTGCATCTATAAGAACATCTACAACATATTCATCATTCTGCAGGTCTTTATGAGCATATTGCAACGCCAGTCCATTCTGCTCTACAGCAACTAGCACAACCTCTTTATCTTCTTGTAAAGACTTAGAAATATATCGCAGTAACATACCGTCTTCTTTCAAAACAAGGAGCACCACTTCTTTAGAAGCGTACTGCAAAGCTTTTGGGTTCTGCTTCTGAGCAGCATCTACAACCTCTTTGTCTTTGCGCAAATCATAACAAGCATACTGTAAAGCCAAGCCATTCTGCCCTACAGCAACTATTACAAGCTCTTTGTCTTTTTTCAGGTTATAATCAACATGCTCTAAGGCTAATCCATTCTGCCCTACAGCAACTAGTACAGCATCTTTGTCTTTGCATAAATCATAGTCGCCATTCTTTAGAACCAGTCCATTTTCCTTAAGAGCCTTAAGGACAATCTTTTTTCCGTTGGGTAGATTTTTATAAGTAAAATTTAAGGCAAATTTTTTACCATAATATATCCTGTACTCATATACACTTTGTTTTATAGCATGAAGCACAACATCTTCACGAACAAATCGCAAGCCGTATATGCCATCCTTTAGAGCAGAACATAATGTTTTACTAGGAGTGAGCCAAATGGCTATTCTATATATAAGAGGTATGCATAGAAGAGTAATTTTTGCGGTTAATCCAAAAACTTTTATGAGATGGACACATCTATTTTTAAGAGATGAATCAGAACTAAAGACTTCTTTTGTAGATTCAAAAGCTGATGACATGTCTTTTTTTGCTAATGCATAACAAAAGAGACTACATTCAATCTCATGTATTATTAAACTTTCCAGCCCATTAATTATTAGAGACATTTGTTTACATAAATTAAAATTTAATATGGAAATTATAACATAATTTAGGTTTTATTTATAATAGAATAATTTTTATGTGTTTTTAATTATTATTTAAATGTTTAATTTGATTGCAAAACATAATTAAAAGATAGCAGGATGCCTCTGTTATTTCTAAATCTACTGAAATTTCAAGGAAGCTAGCCCTAATAATGCTAAAATCAAACCAATAATCCAAAAGCGAATAACCACTTTTGTCTCAGGCCAGCCTTTGTATTCAAAATGATGATGAAGAGGGGTACATAGAAAAATACGTTTGCGGTTGCGCAATTTGTAGCTTCCTACCTGTAGGATCACAGAGAGGGTTTCTGCAACAAATATTCCTCCAACTAAAGCTAAAAGCAGCTCTCTTCGTAACAAAACAGCACAAAAGCCAATGATCCCTCCAAGAGATAATGAGCCGATATCCCCCATAAACACCTGAGCCGGGAACCCATTATACCATAAAAAGCCAAGCGTTGCGCCAATAACAGCAAACAGGTAGATGGCTATTTCTCCACTTTGTTCGATGTATAAAATATTTAAGTAGCGAGCCATTTCCTTATTATTTGATAAAAAAGCAACGATCCCCAATACAACCGCTACCATAATCAGGCACCCTGAAGCTAAGCCATCTAATCCATCTGTTAAATTCACCGCATTAGAAGAGCCGGTGATCACAAATACACTTAAGAAAATCCCCAGTAATAAGCTTAAACCCGTTAGCTTAAATAGGGGTTTTTTGATAAAAGGAACAAAATAATAGCCCATGTATTGCTGTGTATTTAATACTTTCCATTCTCCTTCTGTTTTGTTTTTTTTTACCCATTCTTTGGCAATAGGTGGGCGCAAGAGGCCTTCTTGTGTAAACTGAGGGATGTATAGGTAACTACAAATTCCCAAGGTAATCAATAGCTGCATGAGAAATTTGGTGCGAGCTTTCATCCCTTTAGAATTTTTTAACTTCATTTTTAAATAATCATCGATTCCACCTATAACGGCTAAACCCAAAGTAAGTAAGCACAGCATAAGGGTAAAGCTACTTTTCCAATCCATCCACAAAACAAGGGAAATTAATGCTGAAAATAGAAGAAAAATACCTCCCATGGTTGGGGTGTCTTTTTTTTTCTGATGAAGCTCTGCTAAAAGAGGACAATCTTCTACACGAATCGACTGGCCTGTTTTTAAGGCATAAAGCCGTCTGATACAGTAAGGACCTATCCAAATAGCGCATAGCAAAGAAGTCAACGCTGCTAGCATCATCCGAGTGGATGAATAGGCAAAAACTGAATGTAATGGAATTCCTAAACTACTTAAATATTGATAAATTAAAAGAATCACAGATGCACTCTTAAGTTTGTTCTTTGAAGTGAAAGTTATCTTAAGCTAGAAGAGGAAAACATCGCAATCCTAATCCAAAATGCGCCATAATTGATGAGAATTTGCGCCTTTAATCAAAACAACATCTCCTTGCTCTGCAAGAGCATGTACAGCTTTGTATAGGTCTTGAAAATCATGACATAGGTAAGCTTTGCGCTTATTCTTAATAAATAATTCTACCATTAAAGAACAATCTTCTCCTAAACAAAGCAATATATCGGTTACTTCTAAAGCGTATTTAGCCACTTCTAAGTGACACTCTTCTGTAAACTCTCCGAGCTCTTTCATATCCCCTAGCACAGCAATGGTCTTTCCCTTAGGTTTTGGCAAAGACTTAAAAGCCGCTTTCATGGAAGACAAGCTGGCATTATAAGAGTCGTCAACAAATATAATCCCCTTTTTTTCTACGATAGTAAATCGATGGGGAATAGTTTTAAGTTGTTTGGTTTTCTCTATGATCTTTTTCCAACAAACGCCAAATTCTCTAGCAATCAGAGCAGCACCACAAAAATTTTCCCATAGATGCTCTGCTTGAAAAGGCAGAGAAAAAAAAGAAGAGCACTCAGTTTTTTCTATCAAACAAAACTTCTTCCCATGAGCTTGCAAATGGAGATCTAATCCTTCAGATAGACCATAATTTTTTTTTGGAATTAAGCAGTTTTTAATAGCGGAAAAATTTTCTACATTAGGTCCTAATATAGCAAGGCGGGTTTTGCTGGAGGATAAAATTTCAGCCTTTGCTTGAGCAATGGATTCCAATCCTTCTGGAAAATAAGCGCTATGAGCTAAACCTATATTGGTAATTACAGCGATCTCTGGAGGAGCAATCGATACAAGTTTAGCAATTTGCCCTTTTTGACTCATCCCCATTTCCACGACAAAGATATCAGCTTCTCTATCTGCATTTAATAAAGATAGAGGTAATCCTATTCGAGAATTGGCATTGCCCGGGGTTTTTGCAACTCTAAATTGTACTGATAAAAGCGTTGCAATAAATTCTTTAATGGTTGTTTTTCCCACTGAGCCAGTAACAGCAATAACACGAGTATTTCTCTTTGAAAATAAAACCTGTGCCAAAAGATGTAATGCATCCATCACATCTTCTACAGCTAATAGAGATAAACCGTAGCTTGGCCCTCTATACTGCTTGGATATAATAGCTGTTACTGCGCCTTTTTTTGCTACTTCTCCCAAAAAAACATGCCCATCCACCCTATCTCCAGGCAGAGCAAAAAACAGATCGCTCGGTTGAATTAACCTGCTATCTTGACGAAACCCCCGTATGGCAGTTACATTGGAGGAACATATGCCTAAATAAGCTGCAATTTCTTTACAAGTATACATTTGTATGAAAGAGTAACTAAATGAAGATTTTAATCATTAAAAAAACTTGCCCCTTGCTGCCTTATGATAAAATTTCGATTGACCCTTTTATACTTAATGCAGCATAATTTTTGGCAATTCCAAGGTGGTATAGCCAAGTGGCCTACGGCGGGAGCCTGCAAAGCTCTTATTCCCCAGTTCGAATCTGGGTGCCACCTTTCATTCTTATTAAAAAACCATGTTATATGTAGTTTCAACTCCTATTGGTAACTTAAAAGATTTTTCCTTTCGCGCACTTGATGTACTTAAAGAATGTGACTATATCTTATGCGAAGACACCCGCCATAGCCAAATCCTCTTAAATCATTACTCGATCAAAAAACCTCTGAAAAGTTTCCATCGTTTTAATGAAAGGATGCGCTTAGAAAATATTTTAGAAGATTTAGCAAATGGGAAAAATATAGCACTCATTTCCGATGCAGGAACTCCTGCCATCTCAGATCCTGGTCTACAACTTATCTCTGAGTGTCGTCAAAAAAAAATCCCCATGACAACAATCCCAGGAGCTTGTGCTTTAATTGCTGCTCTTTTGTTATCTGGCTTTTCATCTACCATTTTCCAATTCCTAGGCTTTGTTCCTAAAAAAGAAAAAGAAAGATCTCTCATCCTCAAGACAGCATTAGAATATAGAGGAACTAGCATCTTCTATGAGACTCCTCATCAAATACAAAAAACCCTATCTCATTTACAAAAACTAGATAATACAAGGCTTCTTTGTATTGTAAGAGAAGCAACTAAGCTGTATGAAGAGAGTTTATTTGGAGAGGCTAGTAGTTTACTCGATCATTTTCAAACACATATCCCTCGTGGAGAAATCGTCTTATTAATTTCAGAAAACCCACAAGAGTGCTGTTTAACAGGTGATGTCATTTCGCATATAAACATACTGCAAGAAGAGCTAAATCTTAGTCGCTCTGAAGCTATTAAAATAGTAGCCAAATTACACCAGCTCCCTAAAAGGGAAATTTACAAAGAAGACCTTAGCTGACAACTCATTGCGAAATAAGTTTTTTCTTCCTATACTTCTTCTTATCAGAAATAATCATTTTAACTAGGAGATCATTATGTCAACGCCTAAGGAACTTATTTTTGCAGAAGAAGCAAGAAATAAATTACTCGAAGGAATAGATCAACTCGTAGACGCTATTTGTAATACATTAGGGCCTAAAGGAAGCAATGTGGCTATAGAATCCTCTTGGGGAGCTCCTAGTATTACTAATCATGGAAACAATATAGTTAAGGAAATTGAGCTAAAAGATCAATACACAAATATGGGGATTGCTTTAGCTAAAGAGAGCGCTGCAAAAATGAAAGACCTCTGCGGGGATGGGATAACCACCAGTTTGATTTTACTACGCGCCATTGCAAAAAATGCTGCTAAACAAATTACATCAGGATCAAGCCCTGTTCATTTAAAGCGAGGAATAGAAAAAGCACTTGATGCCCTTTTACATGATTTGAAGACAAATGCTATTATCATTCAAACACAAAAAGAAATACAAAATATAGCAACAACCTCTGCTTCAGGAGATGAAACTATTGGAGCTCTTATTGCAGAAGCTATTGAAAAAGTAGGGAAAAATGGTGTTATTACTATAGAAGAGAGCAAAGGAATTCATACAACGATTGAAATAGCTAAAGGGATGCAATTTGACCGCGGCTATATTAGTTCCTCTTTTTGCACAAAAGAAGATACATTATGCGCAAAGCTACATAACCCTCGAATTTTAGTCACAGATAAAAAAATCTCATCCGCTCAAGAAATCCTTCCTATTTTGCAATCCATTGCCACCTCTTCTTCTGAATTATTGATTATTGCAGAAGATGTTGAAGCAGATGCTCTTTCCACACTAGTGATCAATAAGCTAAAGGGCATTATTAAAGTTAGTGCAGTAAAGGCGCCTAGTTTTGGGGATAACCGCCATGAAATGCTCAAAGATATTGCTGTACTAACAGGTGCTAAGTTTATTTCAAAAGAAACCGGTTTGTCTTTAAAAGATGCAACTTTTGAGCATCTAGGCTCTGCGGAAAAAGCTATTGTAAGCAAAGATAAAACAATAATCATCACAGACGAAAATAGAAGTGAAGAGATAAAAGTACGTGTCAGGCAGATTGAGTTAGAAATTGCAGAAGCTATTTCTTACAACAAAGAAAAATTAGAAGAGCGTAAAGCTAAGTTGACAAGCGGAGCTGCGATCATTCGTGTAGGGGGTATTATTGAAACAGAAGCCAAACAAAAACAACAAATATTTAAAGACAGTCTCAATTCCACAAGAGCTGCGATTGATGAAGGAGTTGTTATTGGAGCAGGAATTGGACTTTTAAGGGCTAGTCGCAATGTACACATAACTTTAAGCAATGAAGAAAATATCGGAGCGCAGATTTTGATCCAAGCTTGCGAAGCGCCTCTTAAACAAATTATTATTAACAACGGACTCGATAGCGCTGTTGTTTTTAATGAAATTCTAAACAAAGAGCCACAATTTGGGTTGAATGCTGTAACAGGAAAAGTAGAGAATCTTTTAAAAAGCGGTGTCGTTGACCCATTGAAGGTTTTAAGATCTGCTCTACAATGCGCTGTATCAACAGCCATTCTTATTCTTTTCTCAGAAATTTTGATTGGCAGTGCTCCTGAAAAGGACTAAAAAAATTTACTTAAGCCTAGGTTTCTTAAGACCTAGGTTAGTTTTCTATAAAAAAGCGGGTTATAAATTGAAAATAAATAAATTAAAAAATAGAGTAAACATTTAAGAGCAATAGATGAATTCAAGGCTAATATATGAAAGATCAACTCTCCTTAAAAAATCGTAAAAAACAAAGAAAAGAAATACGCTCTGCTCAAAAAATCCCCCTCATTCAAGACAACACTCCTGTAAAAACCCCTAAAAAAATCATGCAAAAAAGAAAAGAATTAATGGATTCTTTTACAAGACACATGAAAATCAAGAAGGCCAGGCATAATACCAAGAACTCTAAACGTACAACGCCAGGAATTGGCATTACAACAACCGATGCTCAACCAGCACACACTCATATTGAAGGTGCTCGTTGGATAAAAACAACTATCAAACAAAATCTTGCCCAACAAAAGATTTTAAATCGCAATGGCGCTAAAAAAAAATAATATTTAAGTCTTTTATCTTAAAGTGCTCTAGGTCTTCTCTTTATGTGTAAGTCAGTTATTTTTAATCAAAAAAACCCTTTTATTCATACTAATTACTGATTTTTATTATTTATTTGTAATTTAAAACAAATTTAATTATAATTATAATATTAAAAAAAATATACAGTTTCATAAATGGCTATTCAAAACATCGAAGACTTTTCTACAGGATTTGGATTAAGCTCGGCCTTAATATCAAACTGGGCAACATTATCGGAATATAAAGCAGGGAAAATTCACCTATTTTATGAAACATTAGTCAGATACGCAATAGTCGACAATTCTCTGACGTTCACCAAGATAGTTTTAGAGAAATTAGCGTATGTTCGAATTGTAGAGCAATTACAATCAAAGCCTATAAAATGGGCTATTCGTCTCACACCTATTGCTTTAGGTTATTTGAAAGGCCAAACTCAAAAAACCTATCCCTTACTTGCAAAAAGCCTGGCTTATTTAGAAAGTTGTGCGGAAAAAGCTGCTTACGCTGCCTTTATTATTGGATCTATTGCTCTAGTGCGATTTGGTCATCTTTCTATAGGCTCTTCTGCCCTATCGACACTTGTATTTAATCAAATAATTAGCAGTAGTTTTGCTAAATCTTATCTTCCTTTGCTTGATAAAGTAGATTCCGTTTTTAAAATATATGCTAACCCTCTTTTAGGACTAGTGGGTGTTGCTATAGGCGGAAGCTATCTAACTATTGGCTACGCTCTGTTTAGTCTTACTCTTATGATTCATGCGTCACTTACTAAACCAACTTATACCATTCAAAAACCTCAGGCAAATACAAAAGGTTCTTCATCAAATCAGTTAACTTTAGAGAAATGGGATCAATTTAACACTAAGGCAGAAAAAACATATTTAACAATTAATCGAGAAAGAATCCCTAATATTTCCCTTCCTCAATTGAACGAAAATATCGATGCTAGGCAATCTATTTTAGATATTCTGAAAGGTTTGCCCAAAGATTTACAAACAAATCTTATCTCTAGAATTAATGATCTCCCAAGGCTAACCAAAATACAAACATTTGAGGAAGCAAATTTGGAAGCAACAAGCTATTTAGATACATTAGTTTCTTTTACAAAAGAGCGCTCTGATCCTATTTGGAATACCCTATTACAACAATCTTGTTTGATATTACAACAACTTAATAACAGCCCAGACAAACAGCTTTCAGGCATTAAAGAGCTTCTTTTTGGAACTGAAGGACAATGCGAGGTTGCTCAGCAACGAAATCTGATTTCAGGATTCTTAAAGCTCTCTGAAGCTAATCAAACTACAGTAGATGCATTAGAATTAAACTTTAACTTTAGCTTAGAAACTTTACTTAGCGAAAACTTTCGTTATTTTCTACAAGCAAGCTTTGAGCAAGGTTTTCTTGCACTAGAAAAAGCAAAGATGCGTCCTCTTGTTAACCCTCTAAGAGTTTTTATTGACTTAACAGATATGCACACTTATCAAAGATATGAGAAATTTTATGGTCCTCATTTTGGCATCAAACCTTTTGCTAAAGATCTTGTTGCTGAGTCCTCAAGTATAGACTTGATGAGAAATCCCTTTTTTTATCTATTTACGAAGTACGTGTTTAAACTTAATACAAAAAATAGTTCAAAGATTTATTTTGCAACACAACTACAAAAAATCACCCCTTGGTTACGCAATCAAATTACGCTCGGGCAATCTTTTAATCCAAATGATATTAATACATGGTTTATGAAGTGGATTGGGCGTCTACCCGACGGTGAAGAAAAGAATCAACTTATCGAGGAATTCGCAGAACATGGAACAATTGCAGGCTACAAAGTTTGTAATATGTATTCTGGCGATATAGAGCCTATAGCTTTAATCGCCTTCTTATATGGGATGGATGTATTCACAGATTCAACCACTTTAACCATTTTGCAACAAGCATCCATAAAGGATCTTATAGAGGGTCTAGAACCAGACTTTAATTTACAAGTAAGGGCTTTTGAAAAAGATCTAAATGATTTAGATGCTATTGGTATTGAAAACCCCTCTTTGGCAAAAATACGTTTAGTCGGTTATCTATTTTCCTCAGAGGATTCTTCCCAAAAGAAAAGGAAAGAATTCATGGATTCACTAAAGTTTAGTGAAATATGTAATATATCTATAGATGAACAGAATCAACTAACAGGCCCTTGGGAAAATAGAGCAAAAAAATTAAAAGAAAAATTCGATAACTTAGATTATGCAACTGGGACTAATTTAGGGAATCACTTATACAACCTAATAGGTCTTAAAAATTTAAATTTAAGCTCTGAAATTCTGTTTATATAACTCGAAATGCATTTCTACTGGTCTTAAAGAACATCGGATAAATTACTATGCAGAAATATTTTGCTCATTTGTATTTTTAGTTTTATAGAGAAGAATTCTAAAGATCTGTTAATCTAATGACTAAAGTATTTCAGGATTGCTATGATTCGCTGCGCTCATATTTCAGATCTGCATTTTGCCAAACCCTCTTGGAAAATCAATCAATTCTTTTCTAAGAGATGGATAGGAAACGCCAATTTTTATCTACGTAGACGTTCCCAATTTTGTTTTGAAAATATACAAGCACTTCCCTTACTTTTTAAACAGCTAGGTGTTTCTAAGGTGCTGATTACAGGGGACCTAACTACTACCTCTGATGAAAAAGAATTTTTAATGGCACAGGCCTTTATTCAAAGACTAGAGGAACAAGGTCTTTTAGTAGTACTTCTTCCAGGTAATCATGACCAATATACAAAAACCGCTTTTGCCCGCAAAACCTATTACCATTTTTTCCCATCTTGCTTTTCTGAATCTACGTGCAATTTAAAAGATGACGGTCTAACAATTGTTGAGATAGGAAACAAATGGTCTGCTATTGTTCTAGATACCGCTATAGCTACACCTCCTCTTGCGTGCTATGGTTTTTTTTCAGAAGAGCTAGAAGAGAGGCTAAAGCAAGCTTTAAAACAAATAGCAGAAAATCATAGTGTATTGATTTTGAATCATTTTCCTCTAATTTACAATGAGACTCCTGAAAAAGGTCTTAAGCGCTCAGAGGCTTTATGTGATCTCATTAAGGAATTTCCTCAGGTTAATTTATACCTACACGGACATACCCATCGTCATTGTATTGCAGATCTTAGACAAAGCGGTTTGCCTATCATTTTAGATAGTGGGTCTATTATAGAAAAAAAAACCGGATCTTGGAATTTGATTGAATTGCATGAAAAAGAATTTTGGGTCGAGGGCTTTAAAATAATTAATAGAAAATGGCAACCTACTTCTCGCTCCTATTTTAAGGTTAACAATGTCTGAAAAATGGTATAAGGAAGGTCTGCGTTTTAGTTGTACAGGGTGCGGTAAATGTTGCACAGGCTCTCCTGGATATGTATGGGTAAGTGATAGCGAAGTAAAAGAGATCGCGCAATTTTTACGGATCAGTTTTGAAGAGTGTATAAAAAAATATACCCGTAAAGTGGCAGGACGATTATCACTTTTAGAAGATTACCGCAGCTATGACTGTGTATTTTTAAAAGATAAGAGCTGCCAGATTTATTCTTCTCGACCTAAACAATGCCGCAAATTTCCTTGGTGGCCAGAAAATCTAAAAACAAAAAAAGATTGGGAAGAAGAGGCTATACGCTGTGAAGGAATAAACCGTGCCGATGCGCCTTTGATCTCTTTTGGAGAAATAGAAAAACAATTAGACTCTTAAAAAGCGGTGATACATGGCAATTCCGGCAGATATTCAAAAACGCGCTGAGGCTTGGCTAAATAGCCCTTTTGATCCTGATACGCAAAATCAAGTACGTTTGCTCATGCAAAAACCGCAAGAGCTCATCGATGCTTTTTTTTGTGATCTTTCTTTTGGAACAGGCGGTATGCGAGGACTAATGGGAGTAGGAACCAATCGTCTAAACATCTATACCATTCAAAGAGCTACCCAAGGTCTAGCAAATTACCTAAATCAACAAAAAAAAACAGGAAAAGTTGTCATTGGATTTGATAGCCGACATCATTCTAAAGAATTTGCAGAAGAAGCCGCAAAAGTACTTGCCGCTAATCAAATTCAAGTCTTTTTAATCAATGAACTAAGACCAACTCCCTATATCTCATTTGCTTGTCGTTTTATGCAAGCAGATGCTGCTATTATGATTACCGCTTCTCATAATCCTGCTCAATACAACGGGTATAAAGTTTATTGGAGTGATGGCGGTCAAGTTGTACCTCCACATGATACAGGCATCATGCAAGAAGTAGAAAAAATATCGCAACCTTCACAAATTCATTTAAGCAACCTTTCTAATCCAGTCATCCAACAAATCGGAAATTCTTTAGACCAACCTTATTTACAAGCAATAGCTCCTCTACAGGTTTTTCCCGAGCAAGACCATCAAACAGGTAAAGATCTGAAGATTACCTACACAAGCCTGCACGGTACTGGTAGCACTATCGTGCCTCAAGCTTTAACACAGTGGGGTTTTGATCAAATCTATCTAGTCAAACAACAGTGCCAACCCGACGGCTCTTTCCCCACTGTTGCTTTTCCAAACCCTGAGTATAAAGAAACATTTACAATGGGTCTAAAATATATGCTAGATACTAAATCTGATCTCTTAATTGCAACAGATCCCGATGCAGATCGGATAGGCATTGCGGTTTTACACCATAATAAACCTACCTTACTTGATGGTAACCAAGTAGCAGCTATTTGCGCAGACTACCTGTGCGAAGTATTGAGTTTAGAGCATAAAATGCCAGCTAGAGCAGCGATTGTTACAACTATTGTTTCAACGCAGCTCTTAAAAAGCATTGCAAAGCGACATAAGATTGCCTATAGGGAAGTTCTCACTGGATTTAAATATATTGGTGAACTAATTCATAAGTGGGAAAAATCTCAAGAAAGCTATCATTTCCTATTTGGCGCTGAGGAATCTTACGGCTATTTAATAGGCACTCACGCAAGAGATAAAGACGCTATTGTCATGTCTTGTTTAATTGCAGAAATTGCGCTCTATGCAAAAAGACAGAACCAAACCCTTCAAGATCGTTTAGAAAAGATTTATCAAACATATGGTCTTTTTCAAGAAAAGCAATTTTCTATGGATTTTGCGCCCGGTAAGGAAGGCATGGAAAAGATTGAGGAAATAATGCAGCACTTAAGACAAAATCCTCTTAAGACAATTGCTGGAATAGATGTGCTCTATATAGAGGACTATCAAAAAAGAATACGTTTTACATTAGAACCCAAGAAAGAAGAAGCTCTAGAGCTGCCCTCTTCTAATGTATTAGTGTTTGGATTAAAAGATCAGAGTCGCTTAATTATACGCCCCTCAGGAACAGAGCCTAAAATAAAAATATACCTATCTACTCATTTAGATTCTTATTCTTCATTAGAACAAGGAATTGATCAATGTCAAACTCATTTAAATACTCTTCTAACCAGCTTTAAGCAATTTATCGTATGAATTATGTTTTAGCTCTAGTCACTGGGGCCACATCTGGGTTAGGAAAAGCTTTATGCCATGCATTAGCTCAAAAAAACATCTCTTTAATTGCAGTTGGTAGAAACATCCAAAAATTACAACTTCTTGCCAAAGAAATACAAACACCAATTCGAATTGTGCAAGTGGATTTGAGCCAAACCAATCAAAGAGCTTCTCTTATTGCACTGATTCAAGAGCTTTGTCCTGATCTGGTGATTAATAATGCAGGATTTGGTTTATATGGCTCTGTTGTAGAACAACCTTTAAAACTAGCACAGGAAATGATCCAAGTAAACATACAGGCTGTTATGGAATGTTCCATAGAAGCAGCTTCAGCTCTAAAAAAAGCTAAAAAGCCAGGGTTGATCTTAAATGTTTCATCCGCCGCTGCTTTTTTTTCCTATCCTAATTTTTCTATATACGCAGCTAGTAAAGCCTTTGTCTATCACTTTTCAGAAGCTCTAGACATAGAGCTATCTGCTTATCATATTCGCGTACTTACCGTCTGTCCTGGACAAATAGCAACCGATTTTCGTAAAAAAGCCTCTCAAAACTTTCCTCAAAAACCAGATCATCTTACCCTATCTTGTAAAAAAGCAGTACGCTTGATCCTTAAACAAATAAGACAAGGAAAAAGAGTACAAATCATCGATCTAAGATATCGCTTGATGATTTTCTTGAGCCATTTTATTCCTAAGAATTTTTTATTACCTTATCTACAAAAATCTCTCAGTAAAAGGTACAAAAAAAATCCTTAAAAGCTTTACCTCTTCAAACTTAAAGGTCCTGATCCAAAATGCGTAATGAGTAAAGCAGCGCCTAATAGAGCGGTATTTTTCATAAACATCGCTTGCTGCATATCATGCATCATGGGATTTGAGATCATCCAAAACTTGTGCATCATATAAGTAACAGGAACTAAAAAGATCACTAATAGCCAAGCTCCATAACGCGCTTTATAACCTAAAAGGATGCTTAATCCTCCTACAAGAGCTAATAAGCCTGAAAAAGGCACAAGTATATCTGCAAATAATACACCTTGACTCGCAGCAAAGTTTATAGTTTTAGCGGTAAAATGCCCAAAAGAGGCTAAAATAAAAATGGCAGAGTAAAATACTCTACCCAATAACACGAGATATTTTTTAATAGACCCTTCCTTATCTTAAAATAGTTTTCGTTCTAAAATAAAAAAAAATTGTTAATTAGTAAATAGAAAATCAGGTTCCTTAGTTTGAAAAAAAATCTATAATCGAGCTTGTTTGCAGCTTTTTTACCTTGGAAAAAATAAGCCGTAAATAAGCAAATGTCGATTTGCAGATTGATCCCATAGTAAGGAATCTACCTTTAAGACACTAGGTTTTGATTCTAGAGGGATATTTAATACGCAGATGACGTGTAACAATTAAAGACTTAATGATCGCTCTTTTTACTTTTCCTAACTCTTCAAATGTTAATTGAGATTCATTAAATTGCCCATCCTCTGCTTTTTCATCTATCAACTTATCAATCATATCGGTAATAGATTCTTCTGTAAGCTCTTCCATAGAGCGAGAAGCCGCTTCTATCGTATCAGCAATCATAATGATTGCTGATTCTCTAGTACGCGGTTTAGGACCTGGGTAGCGAAAAAGCTTTTCATTCACTTTATTAGTATCACTACCCATTTGTTCCATTTGCTTACAATAAAAATAGTAAACCATTGTTGTTCCGTGATGCTCTCGAATAATATCGATAAATCCTTGTGGAAGATGGTGTTTACGAGCTAATGCTTCCCCTTCTGGCACATGAGCAATAATTACCTGCGTTGATTCCATAGGAGTGAGTAGTTGATGGATATTAAACCCTCCAAACTGATTTTCTGTAAAATAATGAGGGTTAAACAACTTACCAATATCATGATACAGAGTAGCCACCCTGCAAAAAAGTCCATTAGCACCAATTGATCTAGCTCCTGCTTCTGCTAAATGCCCTACAACTAAACAATGCTGATATGTTCCTGGTGCTTCTAAACTCAAGCGATGTAATAATTCATGATTAGGGTCCATATACTCCATTAAACTCATGTCTGTTGTTACATGGAATAAGCTTTCTAAAATAGGTAATAGAGCAACGGTAAGAATAGCAATTGCACATAAAAATACAAAACAGCTCATTACATCTGAAATTAAGTTAAATCCCCATAAAGCATTTTTAGCTAAATTCAAACCAAGTATAGGTAAAAGAATAGATAACCAAACTTTGCCAAAAACAGAAAATATTTGTTTCCTCTTATGTAAATTATGCGTAAATAAAACAGTGGTAATTATCGCAATGAAATTGATTAAAATAAAAGGGACATAATTTACCGCTAGAACAGCTGAAAATAAAAATAAAAGACATAAGGAAATGATCAAGGCTAGTTGGGTTTCAAACAAAATACATATTAATATAGAGGCAAAAGGCACTAAAATAGGAATACGAGCAACTTCAATCAAATGATTTTCTTCAGAGAGCAGCAAATGCTCAACTAAGGAAGAAAAAATTAAAGTCATAATAAAAATTAATACTAAAAGAGATAATTTACGCACTGATTGTAAAATATCGTGGTAGAAAATATTTAAGAAAGCAATGACTGAAATCAATAAGGAAAGTGCTACTAAAAAGCTACTTAACAATGTCTTAAAAGCCCATAGATCTCGAGATTCTGTTAACGCATGCTTCATAGATTTTAACATGGTTAGATGACGCTGAGAAACTCTTTCCCCTATCTTAATAATTTGACTTCCTGGTTCAATGTGAGTATATCGCGGAATCACTCGATCTTGAATACTGTGTTTGATACTGCGCTCTAAAGAAAGATCTTCTTGAAAAAGCCAAAACTGTTTAGAAAATTGTGCAAGAATAAAATCAATTGCCTCTGAGTTTAAATGACCAATCTCCTTTAGCCGCTCTTGTAGTTTCTCCCAAAACCGCTCAGGCAGAAGCTGCTGCTCTTCTATGTTCTCTTTAGCTAAAGAAAGAACAGAAATTCCTTTAGTGGGGATATCAAGCCCGTGCATTTTATTTAAGGTACGCTGATCAGTAAAATGCGCCTGAATTAAAATCTCTTCTAATCGATCTAAAACGGTATAAAGATTTTCAAAAGTGCTTTTACTTAATTTAGAACGCCAATTTGGATTTTGAATTAAAGAAAGCTCTAATTCTTTGCGATAGCTGCGGATTTGGTTTTCATCTATGCGATAGAAGGAACCAATATCTCTCACTGCCTCTTGTTTTAGCATTCTTGTGGCTTCAAGATCTGGAAAATCAAAAGCGATTTGGGCGCTTACATAGCGGGGAGCTAGACTGCCAACTTCAGGTAAATCAATTAAAACTTCTCGGTTATTAATGAAAAAAGCCAAAGAAATGAGCAAGAGTAAAAACAGGATAAAGCGTTTAGCAAAATCATGGCCTTTAAACCACTTTCGCCATCCGCGTGAGTCTAATTGGTTTTCTTCAATTTCTGCTTCTTGCATAAGGGGTTTAAGCTTTGAAAACTCCCTTTGAACTTATCTTTTCCATTATAACAGATTCTTAGCAATTAATAACTATCTTTTCTAGAGATAAAAATTATTTTCACGTATTCCCTCAATTCTTTAACGATCTCTTTGTCTTCTAAATGCTTTTTTTGTATGATAATAAAAGTGTTATTATAGCTAGAGGGTTTAGTGAGTATTTCTTATAGAAAATATCGACCGCAGCTTTTTGCTGATGTGCTTGGGCAAGATGCAATTGTCACCACCTTAAAAAACGCTCTCTATAATTCAAGATTAGCCCACGCATATCTTTTTTGTGGATTACGCGGTACAGGAAAAACCTCTCTCTTACGGATTTTAGCAAAAGCATTGAACTGCCAAAATCTCAATGCAGAGTCTGAGCCTTGTAATCAGTGTAGTTCTTGCTTAGATGTCTTGAACAATTGTTCTTTGGATGTATTGGAAATTGATGGAGCCTCTCATAGAGGCATCGATGATATCCGTCAAATTAATGAGACAATTGGCTATGCCCCAACTCATGGTAAATATAAAATATACATTATCGATGAAGTACACATGCTAACAAAAGAGGCTTTTAACGCTCTTCTTAAACCTCTTGAAGAACCTCCTCCTACTGTTAAATTCATCTTTGCTACTACAGAGCCACATAAAGTTTTACCAACTATTATTAGTCGCTGCCAACGGTTTGATCTTAATCGCATCTCTCCTCAATTAATTGTCAAAAAGCTCAAACAAATTTTAGAAAATCTGGGAATTTCTTGTGAAGAAGAAGCTCTTTTTCTGATTTCTGAGTTATCTGATGGCTCGCTACGCGATGCAGAATCTTTACTTGATCAACTCATCTGTTTTGATAACTCTTGTATTACTGTAAAAAATGCCACTTTAGCTTTTGCTTTAATTGATAAATCCCTCTTTTTTAAGCTAGATAAGGCCGTAGAAGAATACAATCTTAAAATTGCTTTTGAGTTATCCCATGATCTTTTTTCAAGCGGTAAAGATCTCTATTACTTTATCAACCAACTCACTCAGCATTACCGCAACTTAATTCAATATAAGCTGGATCGTTTTCCAATTTGTCTATTTGGAAACCAGCATAGCAATTACAAAGCATCTGCTGCTTACTATACTTTAGAACAGTGCTTGGATATTTTAGATTATCTGATTCATTGGCAACAAATGATTAGTAAAATCTCTGTAAAACAAATTTTAGTTGAAACCATCTTATTACATATCATTCGCTCTAAGTACCGTATTCACTCTTCTATACTTGTGCAACGCCTTATCCAATTAGAGTCTAAGTTATCTATACCAGCTATTCCTTCTCCAGAACCATTAGACCCGGTAATTCCAACAGAGAATATAAAACCCTTACCTTCCCCTATTCAAGAACCAAAATCTACCCCCGCATCTCCTTCTACACATCAAAGTCGATATGATACCTTATTGCGGTTTGCTGCTGTAGAATTAGAAGCTGTAATTAAAAAGGAGTCATAATTTATATGGGCAGTGGTTATTCAAAAGCAAAAAAACAAGCAAAGCTCATGGAGCAGCAACTCGAAACGATGCGCAGTGAATTACAAAACAAAAAAGTAACAGGTAAAAGCTCAGCTGATCTTGTTACAGTTGTGCTGAATGGAGAGAAAGAGCTTCTAGAAATAAAAATTAAACCAGAATGTTTAGACCCCAATGATCCTGAAGGATTACAAGATTTAATCAAAGCTGCTTGTGAAGATGGCTATCAGCAGCTATCTAGTGAATCAAGTCCCGTCCCATTTGGGTTCTAATTTTTAGAGCTTCTTAAAATACTATATCTTCCTTGGTCCTTTTATAAAGGGCCATATTTTATTTTTTTGTTTTTTTCTCTTTCATTATAAGTAAGTTAGGTAATTAGGAACTGCTTTAAGACTAATCGACCCAAGCTATAGATTTGGGTCGATTGGGTCGATTAAGCTTATATTAATTGACCCAATCGACCCAATATGCTAATATTGGGTCAATAGGAGCTTATATGAAATATCCAGGTCAAGAATCCTCAAAGCTAGAGTTTAAATCTATCATTCCAGCTAATGCAAAAATCATTAAAACGATCATCGGATTTTGCAATGCAAAAGGTGGGAAGCTTGTAATCGGCGTCAAAAATGATGGGATTATTGAAGGAATCTCAGAAGATACCGCTCATCAAGCTATGGAATGGCTCGATCATGCCATTTATAAAGCATGCACACCACCTATCCTTCCACTCATTTACCAACAAAGAATTAACGATAAAGTTCTTTTAATTATTGAAGTTTCTTCAGGAACAAATAAGCCTTATTATCAAAAATCGTTGGGTCTTGCAGAAGGAACTTTCATACGACTTGGCAGATCAACTGTTAAAGCTGATGCTAATATAATTGAGGAACTCAAATGGCAATCACGAGGTATCTCTTACGACCAGCTTCCTTTATATCATACTACTATTGAGGACCTTGACAATACCAAAATTCAATATTTTTTAGATCATCGACGCAATGGTATTACCTCTGCTTTGACCGAAGCTGTCTTACGATCATACGAGATCATTAAAAAAGAGCATAGCACTGACTACGCTACGACTGCAGGAATATTACTGTTTGGCAAATCCCCTCAACAGTTTCTTTCTGAAGCATATATACTTTGCTGTCATTTTTCAGACTTTAAAGATCGAGAAGCGATTGCTTCAAGAACTTGCAAAGGAACTCTTTTTGAACAATTTGATGAATCATTCGATTTTATTATGGAACGAATAAACAAATCCTTCAAAATTGAAAAAAGAAAAAGAGAGGAACATTGGGAAATTCCTCCAATTGCTATTCGCGAAGTA
This sequence comes from Candidatus Rhabdochlamydia sp. T3358, assembly GCF_901000775.1. Lineage (GTDB taxonomy): Bacteria > Chlamydiota > Chlamydiia > Chlamydiales > Rhabdochlamydiaceae > Rhabdochlamydia. The sequence goes on along the minus strand of NZ_CAAJGQ010000034.1, from coordinate 43,152 downwards.
CTAATGAATGCAATTTTGCATCGAAACTACCATATTAATGCTCCTATCAAGATATCTATTTATTCCAATCGGATCGAATTTTTCAGCCCTGGAGGACTGCCAGGTCCTATTGACACCTCGGAACTAGAGTCAGGAATCACATATGTTCGTAACACCAGCATTGCAAAAATTTTATGGGAAGCCAAATACATAGAAAAAATGGGTTCGGGGTTCATTACACTCTTTAAAAGTTATAGAAAGGAAGGACTACTTCCTCCAGAAGTAATAGAAGGGACAAATTTTGTAAAATGCATTTTACCAAGAGTCCTTTCTGAGACTATCCAAGAAGATATCGAAGCACTAATATTAAGCCTGTTTAAAATATCCGATGAAATATCAAGAGCAGACATCATTCGTCAACTAAATATACCTCGAACTTCTGCAGGCAGAGCATTAAATAAGCTCATTAAAAGCGGCAAGTTAGAACGATATGGAAAAGGCCCTAATACAAAATATCGCTGTCTTGCTAATTAATAGAAAAGATAAGAAGGGAAATATGGAATGATGGGTTTACAGTTATTTTGGTAAATCAAGTCCCTCTTATTTTGAGTTCTAATGACCTTGGTCTATACCTTTAAAACACCAAATGAGCCGACGTTAGACATTAATCCGACATCATATTGAAAACCTCTTGATCTAAGAGGCAGTCTTTCTTTGATGAAGCAGCCTCGTCGAGTGACAGAAGTACCATTTATGCGAAAACCCATGTAAAAAAGAGGTTCATTAGCAACGAGAAGTAATAAATCAGTTGGCCCAGCTATCAAGTTATCAGCATTTATCTGCTCTCTACAATGCGTATATAAAGATAAATCCAACCCCTGATTTAAGGGACGAGGCTTTTGATCTAGAAAAGCAAAAAATGTAGCAGCTTCTAATATTGTCGGCATTTCACACCCCTTCTCTTTTATGAACTCTTGTTGTCTACTCGTAGATAATCTTTCGCTTCCTTTAAGGATGGCGTTTGTTATAGCTATTGTATAAGTTCTTTCAACAGAAACATGTTTAAGCTTTTCCATGAAATCAGGTTCGTAGTAACATCCAGTCGTGCAGTGTAAAAGCGTCTTAAGTTTACTAATTGTAAGTCCTTTAGGAAGGGTCAGAAGCGTTATTCCTGCTTCACCTTCTATCTGTAAAGAAGTAAATAGCCTTTGTAAAGCTAGTATTATAACACGCTTATCAAAAGATGGAGAATCATCTATAGGAAGTTCTAACTTTGCGAACTTACAATGTGCTTGCCAAATTGCCTGATCTATAACTTTTAATGATGGAAACATCTTTTTTAGATCAAAAGCCTGCCAAATAAGCCTATCAGATGCCAAATTATTCCAATGTTTGGAAACACAAGATGCTTGGCATAAATCTTTTGGAGATAAATCACTAAAAATCTTTAAGAGGATTTCATCTGGTAAAGAAGATATAGGAGAGTATGATTGTTGTTTTTCAAATTTCAAATAATCATCAAATTCAAAATAATTATTAAAGGAAACATATTTATTTATAAGCGGCATGCACAAAAAGATTGCCTTTGTAGTAGCTACAAAAAATTCAATAAGTTTACTACATTTATTTTTTAAAACAAAAGTAGAAGTAGAATTACTTATAGGATAACTAAAAAAAACTCTTACGCATTTGATTGCTAATAACAGCTCCTTTTTCGCCTGTATATGGCAGAATGCATTGAATTTCATTTCATGTATTAATATAGGAATCATATATCGGATCCTTAACCACTGCAATTGAGTATATTTTTTTACTCTGCAAGAATAGACTTTTTTTGATTTTATGTATGCGTCTTTTTGAAAATTGATTTGTTTAATTTTTTAAAAAAAGCAGGATTTGATTTAGTCCTCATGGAAAATGGGCTATTTTTAGGAAACCTATGAAAAAAACAGCTTTATTATTTCTGAAGAAATGGTCTTTAGTTAAATAATTCTTTTAAAGAAACCAACTCTCAAAATATATTACTCTTTATATAACAATCGAGAACCTGAGGTTAAAGCATGGCAATGATTACCATAAAACTGCCTCTCTTCTTTTTTAAATAACGACTGTAAATTTAGTAGTTAAGATATGTACGCGTGCATTTTTCTTTGTCTTTTTGCTTGGTTTTCAGTTTTTGCAGATCCCTTAGTTATAGGTATTGCGGGTGGTTCAGGAGCTGGAAAAACTATGCTTGCTCAAGCACTTCAAAAGCAGCTTGTTGATAACGCTGCTATTATTTATATGGATAATTATTTTTATGATCTTTCCCATTTATCGCCTGAAGAAAGGAAAAAAAATAATTTTGATGATCCTAAGAGCATTGACCTTCTTCTTCTTAAACAACATATCACCCAACTTAAAAAAGGGCATGCGGTAGAACAACCGATCTATCATTTTAAGACCCAGACACGCTCTAGCTCAACAACTCATATCGACCCTGTAGAAATCATTATTATCGATGGTTTTTTACTGTTGGCTTCTCCTGAAATCTACGATCTTTGTAGCTTAAAAGTTTTTATTGAAGTTGAAGAAACAGAACGCCTTTTCCGCATTATTAACCGCGATCAAATCGAGAGAGGGTTTTCCCTGCAAGAAACCAAACAGCGTTACAAAGATTTTGTTCAGCCATGTTATCAAAAATATATTCATGATAGTAAATATCAAGCAGACTTGATTATACCAAATAATCTGGAGAATAAGAAGGCTTTTCAAATTCTTTTGCAACTCGTGAAAAATCACTCATGCACATAAAGCCAGCTATTTTTTAGCATAAAGATTGCCGCACAAATAATCAGGAATATGTATAGAGCTGAGGTAACTTTGTAAGACCTCAAAAATTTGCGATGAAGAATCCATCTCCAATACTGTCTGTGCTAGAATAGCTGCATCTTTAAAGTGAATTTGCCTAATTACATATCTAATAGCTGGAATATAACGAGGAGAACAGGAGAAGATTTTCAATCCTAATCCCATTAGTAGAGCAACAAAAAGAGGATTAGAAGCAATTTCTCCACAAATGGAAACATCTTTTTTATTTTGCATAGCCTCGGAAGTAACCATTTTAATCATACGGATAATACTAGGATGAATAGAGTAATTAAAATCACTTTCTACATAATCGCTACGATCTATTCCTAAACTGTATTGTATAAGATCATTAGTCCCAATAGATAAGAAATCGCAATGTTTTGCTAAAGCACCAGAAATGAATACAGCAGATGGAATTTCAACCATACATCCCAAAGGTAAATTTGATTTATATAACACCCCTTCTTGAGATAGCTCTTGAGACACTTGCTCTATCAAAATACGCGATTCTTCTAATTCGACAAGATCACTGATTAAGGGTAATAAAATGCGAACATTTCCATAATATGCTACTCGCAGAATAGCTCTTAACTGCATACGGAAAATGTCTTTATGCAAAAGAAGAAAACGAATACCTCGGTATTTAGACACAGAACTATCTGGGCTAAGGGATAGAAACTGTGGAATTTTATCTCCTCCAATATCAAAAACACGAATTGTTACGGGCATGTCAGCAGCTTTTTGAATAATCTTGGAATAAAATTCATATTGATGTTCTTCTGAAAAAGAAAAATGATTATTTTGAAAAAAAAGATATTCTGTACGAAATAAACCAATCCCTTTAGCACCAAGTTTTGTAAGCTGTTCGACATCATGTAGATGACCTACATTTGCCAATACCTCTATAGAGTGCCCATCTTTTGTTTGTAAAACAGAATCTATGTTTACATGAATTTTCTTGACCCATTTCTGTAAATTGCTTCTACGGTTTTGGTACTCTGCTAAAGTCTTATCATTAGGATTTAAAATAACTTCCCCATTGTATCCATCTACAATAACACATTGGATTAGACATAAGCGTAGGTTATTTAAATTAATACAAGTTACATAAGGAATTCCTTTTGATCTAGCAATGAGTGCTGCATGTGAGCTAGCGCCTCCTTCTTCTGTAACAAAAGCAATTACACGAGGATAGTCAGCAACTGCTGCATGAGAAGGAATTAAATCTTTTGCAAAAATGATCGATTCGGCTGGAACATTAAGCCAAGGAGCTTGTTCTTGAAAGCAAAGGTGTCTAAGCACTCTTTTTGCTAAATCCATTATATCAACCCATCTGCCTTGAAAAAGGCTATCCTTTATACAAGAAAACCGAACCTCATAATCTGTAATGACAGAATGAAAAACAGCTTCGATATTTTGTAACATATGCCGAATCTTTTCTTCTACTTGAGTGGTTAAACAAGGATCTCCCAAAATTTGGATTTGCGTATCAATGATAGTTGCAGCTTCTTTGGAACCTTTATAGGTTAAATATTTAGAAAGTTTTTTAAGATCTTCACTACTGCACCTTAAAGCTATGTGATAACGTTGAATCTCTTGATCAACTTCATTTAACGTAATAGGGAAATTAGGAATGGGCTTTTCTACATTTTCTAGAAAAAAAGGATTTCCTATTGCAATTCCTTCACTAACCGAATAGCCTTGAATCCGAATTTCTTCTTCTTGTTTTTTGGACATTTACTGCTCTCCAAAATGATTCTCAAATCCATCAACTAACTTTTCCATAGTTTCTTGAGCATCATCTCCTTCTACCAAAATGGTAATCAAAGAATTTTTTGTTGCGGCTAGCATCAAAATGCTCATGATACTCCGTGCATTAATTGTTTCTTTGCGATAGGTAAAAGAAACAGCAGACTTTGTCCCTTGCAGTAATCTAACAATTCCGGTAGCTGGCCTAGCATGCAATCCCATTGCATTTTTAACTCTCACTTTGCGCATGAGCTTCACAGATTTTAGCCCTCTTACTCTGTTTTCTAGAAATACTTTCCAATAACTTAGCATTGAATTCCCGAGCAGAATGATATCCCATTTCTTTTAACCTTTGATTTAAAACAATGGTTTCAATCAGCAAAACAATATCTCGACCTTGTTTAACAGGAATCACGTGAAAAGGAACTTTTATTCCAAGAATGTCATAATATTTTTCATCTAGACCCACTCGATCATAAAATCTACGCTCATCCCATTCTTCTAGCTTTATAATGAGATCTATTGTTTTCTCATCCCTGACACATACTGCTCCATATAGGTGGGCGACATTGATAATGCCAATTCCTCGAATTTCAAGTAAGTGACGCGTTAATTCAGGACCTGATCCTTGAAGGGAAGACCCTTCTCGCAATCGAATACGCACAACATCATCGGAAATTAAACGATGTCCTCTTTCAATTAATCCTAAAGCAGCTTCGCTTTTACCTACTGAGGAATCTCCTTGTATCAATAATCCTACTCCAAAAGCTTCAACTAAAGTTCCATGACAGGTCATGGTTAAAGAGAACTCTTCGCTGAGTATTAGAGTCATTTTACTAACTAAGCTCATAGTAGAACCTTGAGCTTGAAACAGGGGAATTTTCACTTCTGCGCAAACACGCACTAACTCTTTTAAAGGTGTATAGCGACCAGCCAGAATAACAGCAGGTGTTTGAGGAGTTAGAATTGCTTGCAACCTACTTAATCTTAGTTTTTTATCAAGATCCCTAAGATAGCGCGCTTCAACGTTACCAAACACTAAAATTCTCTGACTAGCATAATTCTTTAGATACCCAGACAAGCTCAGTCCAGGACGATGTACTTCAGGCACTTTAATTTGTCGATTTAAACCTGGCTCTCCTGCAATTAATTTCAATCCGAGCTGTGGTCCATGTTTTTGGAAAAGATCTTGAACACAATACATGCAGTCACTTAAGGTAAACGCGAATCGCCGCTTTAATGGATTTATACAGTTTTTAGCGCACTATGGTGTTAAAAACTTTTATCTTTGTATAAAAGTGATTTTATTGAGAAGACGGCTTTCTTGCAAATCAAAAAGAAATATATTCTCTCGATAAAAAGAACCTTGCAAAGATTTTATCCTTTCTCTTATTTAAATAAAAACAAGAAGATTAATTTCATAATAATAAAACGAACGTAATTTTATGACTAAAAACAGAATAATTATTATTGGTGGAGGCTTCGGAGGATTAAATGCCGCTAAAGCTTTGAAAAAAGCTGATGTAGATATTTTATTAATCGATAAGACGAACTACCACCTATTTCAACCTCTTTTATACGAAGTGGCTACAGCAGCTCTATCCCCTGGAGAAATCGCAACGCCTCTAAGAGAGATTCTCAGAAATCAAGAAAATGTTTCTGTAATTATGGGTGAAGTAGCCGATATCAATACCACGCAAAAACAAGTGATTCTTTCTAATCAAGCGTGGTTTGGATACGATTATTTAATCATTGCAAATGGAGCTCGTCACAGCTACTTTGGCAATGATCAATGGGAAGCATTTGCTCCTGGTCTAAAAACCATTCCCGATGCTTTAAACATTCGTGAACAAATTTTGATCTCATTTGAAAAAGCAGAAAGAGCTGATTTTGGATCCATTTTACCTTATTTAACCTTTGTAATCATCGGTGGAGGACCTACTGGAGTAGAAATGGCAGGAGCTATTGCTGAAATTGCTTACAAAACCATGTTTAAAAACTTTCGTAAAATTAATCCAGAAATAGCGCAAATATTTTTAATAGAAGCATGCCCCAATATCCTACCCAGTTATCCTGAAAGATTATCCAAACGTGCTAAAAAAGACCTTGAAAAGCTCGGAGTTCAAGTACTTAATAACACAAAAGTAACCAACATTGATGACTCAGGCGTTCAAATAGCAGACACCTTTATCGCTTCAAAAAACATCATCTGGGCTGCAGGCAATCAAGCCTCCAAATTACTTGCCCGTTTAAATACTCCCCTAGATCGTGCAGGTCGTGTGATTGTTGAACCTGATTTAACTCTGCCTAACTTCCCAGAAGTATTTGTCATCGGAGATGCTGCACATGTGGAATACAAAAATAAGCTCCTTCCAGGAATTGCACCTGTAGCTATTCAACAAGGACGCTATGTAGCAAAAACCATTACCCGCGACCTAGATAAAAAAAATAGAAAACCCTTCAAATATTTTGATAAAGGAAGTATGGCTACCATTGGAAAAGCTAAAGCTATTGCTTTTATCGGTAAACTCCAATTCACCGGCTTTATCGCCTGGCTTATGTGGGCTTTTATTCACCTTGTCTACCTGATTGGATTCCGTGACCGCTTTATCGTATTAATAGAATGGGTAATGGCCTTGATTTCTGGTAAAAGAGGAGTACGGCTTATCTATAGCCGCTCTATCGATGAAACAAAAAAATAGATCCAGCTGTTTTTAAATAACGGTTTTCTATACTGTCGATTTTTAGTTTCATTTTATTCATATTTAACAATAATTAAACTAAATTTTAATAAAAACTATACTTATAAATCTAAAAATCATAATAAAAACAATTTACTAAGGGGATGTATGACAGCAATAGCAAAATTTCAACCAGTCTCACAAGACTCAGGAAACGGTACAATAACTATTAATATGTCTTCTTTACCATCTAATCGTTCTTGCTTAACACGAAGAAACATTGCAATTGGGGCCGTTGGTATTGGACTTACAGTAGCAGCTGCTACAGCTTATTTCTTGACTGCTAATAACGCATTTACAGAAACTGCATTTTCTACTAATACTACTGAGACTTCTACTGGACATAATGTGTTTGCTGATCCGACCGAACCTCCAATAAGCGAAAGCCTGCAGTCTTTACATAACATAGTTAAACTTGTTACAACAGACTCTAATGGCTATTACAATTGCGATTCTGCTTTTCAAGCTCATTGGGAGCGTTTTAAAGAATGTGGCACATCTGCGAATGACTGTATGCGTAATTCTATAAAATTATTCGGGGAATTATTTTGCAAGCCACCTACTAAGGGATACATAGATGATCGTAGTGAAAAATGTGAAAATAATTATTTTGCATTAGCAAGATGTGATGTGTAGAACAAGGAAGAGCTCTTAATCTGATAGTCAATTTTAGATTAAATGATGCACATTTTTAAAACAGCTGTCTTATAAATTATTATGATAGACCAAGTGTATATTTCTATAAGGTATTTGAATAAATATCATCTAAAAGAGTAATTTTTTGGGATGTTTTTGAATATATGCCAAGCTTACTGTAATTTTTGGCAAAAACACCCTGCGCTTCTTATAGGGATTTCTCTCTTAATGGGAAGCGCTTGTTGTTTAAGCTTTCAGCTCTATTATCTGGTGGTTTTAGCAGCTCTTATTCTTCCCATAACCAAAAATCTGAAACTCTTTTGTTTAGCAACTATCGCTATTCTCATCGGTTTTGCATCTATCTTATTTCGCTATCCTGAGGTAACACTTGTCTCTGAGAAAATTTCAGGAGTAGGTAGATTCAAACCCCAATCGATTAAAACGACCTCTTCTCCTTTCTATCGCTCTTTACTCTATCAAGGAACGTTGATAGATTTTCAAACAAAAGAGCAGACCTATCACAATCTACCTTGCTCTATTTACCTACCTATTTATGGTAAAAGACCTATCTGTAACGCAATTTACGAGATAGAAGGTCATTTGCAGCAAAAATCTTCCCGTTTTTTTGTCTTAAAACCAACGAGGAAAAAAACTTGGAAGAAGAAAGCTTCTTTTTTAAGTCTCATTGAGTGGCGCTTTTCAGCTAAACAGCTAGTCTCTAAATATATTCATAAACAGGTATCGAATCGAATAACAGCTGTCTTTTTAAGTGCTTTGGTTACTGGGCAAATCGATGAGAGGTTGTTAACGATGCAGTTTGGCAAATTGGGCCTACAACACCTACTTGTTATTTCAGGTTTTCATTTTGCACTGCTGGCTTATTTGCTAAGAAGTGTATTTAATTGTTTATTGCCTTATAAAACAACTGCTTTGATGACTCTTTTATGCCTTAGCTTCTATTATGTTTTTCTAGGAGATTCTCCCTCTATCCAAAGAGCGTATATTGCAATCGCTGCTCTTTTAATGGGTGAATTAATGGGATATCCTTCTTCTGGACTCAATGCTATTGGCCTAGGATTGATCGCTGAGCTATGTGTACTGCCTTTGAGCATTTTAGAGCTGGGGTTTCAACTGACCTTTCTTTGTACTCTAGCTATCCTTTTACTGTACCAACCCACAGAACAATTACTGAGCTATTTTTTGCCTAAACGTACCGAAAAAGAACGCAAGGAGCTGCCTTTTATAGACAGATATGCCTACAGTATTTTGCATCTCTTGCGTAGTTCTTTTTCAGTAAATATTGCAGTTCACATTGCAACGGTTCCTCTATTGCTTTATCTGTTTCATCAATTCCCCTTGCTTAGCATCGTTTACAATCTTTTCTTTCCCTATTGCGTCGCTCTTTCTTGCATTCTGCTATTCCCTGGCCTTATTTTGTACTTTATCCCTAAGGCATCCTCTTTTATATTCAAGCTCAATGAATTTTTCTCTACAGCCATTTTACATATCACATCCTATCCTCCTCTAAAACTACAGTTTAGTTTGCGCACAGATGTGATAACCCCTGCTATGCTCGGTTTATATCTAACAGTACTCTTTTTGGGAGCGATTGCTTTTCATGAAAAAGCTTGCTTGGAAAAAACCTCAAATCCTATTTTTTAAAGGAAATGGTTCAGCTTTGATGAAGATAGAGCGTTCTTTTAAATGAGCCCTAATAGAATCAATAGATTTAAGCGATTCGGGAGAACGCATATTTACGCTAAACTTCGGATTAGATTTTTTTATCAATTTTTTATACTTTCTAGGTAATGTCTTATATAATTTTTTGCTATCTATCTGATTTAGATCTTTAGTGGAATCTAGTATATATAAAAATGCAGCTAATTTACTTGAAGATGATTTTAATTTTTTTAAATCTTTTAGTATTAATTTGAAGTATATATCAAAATTATTAGTATCCGATGATTGACTCCAATCAACGATATTTTGAAGATTTTTATTATCTTTTTTTTTAAATTTACCTTCTATCTTTAGTAGGGATTTATTTGAAATAACCAATTCTGTTTTTTGTTGAGATTCAGTGACATCTGATTTTTGAAAACGTAGTGTTTCATATATTGGTTCATTAGCACCTACTGGTTCGCTATATACTGACTCTTTATTATCTAACGGTTCACTATATAATGCTTGAATACACGCTTCTTCATCTATTGTCTCATATATTGATTCATTAGCATACGTCGGTTCATTAGCACCTACTGGTTCGCTATATACTGACTCTTTATTATCTAACGGTTCACTATATAATGCTTGAATAATCAGCCCATCTATTGTTTCATATATTGGTTGGTTAACATACATCGGTTCATTAGCGCCTATTGATGCTTTAAGAAAAGTTTCCTGAACCATATTTTGCTTTTCAGATATATCTTCCTTACTGTCACAACGTAAAAATTCTTGTTTCAGGACTTCAGATCTCTTCATGTTTCTCAAGTAAGTTTCATCTAAACCTGTCATATCTACTCCTTTTTAATAGTAAATTTTTATAAGATAAAAATAGATTTTTTTACTGATTATTAATTAAATAAAACAGACTTCTTATAATTAAGTGTAATTAATAATTAAAATAATCTCAAATTAAATCAAAATTATTTTTTAATTGTTAACAAACATCTCTTAGGCTCTTTGATGAGGAATACTCGTCTTATTTTATCGAAGTGATTTGACGCAAAAACAACTTTTAAGATAAACTGATTCGCTTACTGTGGCGGTCGTAGCTCAGCTGGTTAGAGCGCTGGATTGTGGTTCCTGAGGTCGCGGGTTCGAGCCCCGTCGATCGCCCAAATTCTTGCCATCTCCTATTCAATTATGCTAAGTTAAATTTGTAGGCTAAGGAGATTTTCATGTCTTTATTAGAAGCTTTTTTGTTAGGTCTAATACAAGGGTTAACTGAATTTTTTCCGGTTAGTTCTTCAGCACATCTTGCATTATTTAAATTGATGCTTGGGATCCAAGATACAGAAACCCAAGTCATTTTAAGTCTTTTTTGCCATTTAGGCACTCTCTTGGCTGTTGTGATTTTTTTAAAACAAGATATTCTAACCATTTTACGAACAGACCGTAAAAAAGCCCTTTTGCTTTTTTTAGCAATAATTCCGCTTATTCCTTGCTATTTACTGGTTAAACCATTTAAAGATTGGGTTTTCAACCCTAACTTTCTTGGATTCGGTTTAATGTTTACAGGCTTTGTTTTACTAATAGGTCATTTTTGGCGTTTAAAAACACCGCTTGAACCTTCTTTTAAAAAACGCGCACATGATGCCCTTTATATTGGAGCTATGCAGTCGATTGCTTTAATTCCTGGTGTATCGCGTAGCGCTTCTACCATTTGTTGTGCTCGTGTTTTGGGATGGAAAACAAGTGATGCGGTGCGTTTTTCTTTTTTACTCTCTATTCCTACTATTATCGGCGGCAACTGTTTAGAACTTTTACAAATAGCTATACACGATGCTCCTAGTTTCTCCCCGATGGCTTGTACAGTGGGGTTTATCACTTCTTGCATAGTTGGATTGCTTGTGATTCGCTTTGCCTTTTCTATCTTAGAAAAAGGAAATTTTAAACCCTTTGCTTGGTATTGTCTGATTCTTGGCTTTTGCAGCGCTATTTATTTAAACTATTAGGAGTTGATAGTGAGTAAAAATACATCTTTTGAAAAGAAATCTAAAGTAGTACACCCAGAAGCAAGAGGATTGATCTTATTAGCCCTCACTATCATTGTTTTACTAAGTTTAATCAGTTTTCGATTCGATGCTCCTCACCAGAATTGGTTAGGTCTTATTGGTTGGGGATTGGGATTTGGTTTTAACTACCTTTTTGGAATAAGCAGCTATCTCATCGTTGGTTTTGGCTTGTGGCTTGGATGGAAGCTCATCCTCAATCAAAAACCTATATATATGCCCTCTAAGCTTTTCTGCTTTCTGATTCTGTGTTTCTCTTGTTGTTTTTTACTGAATTTACTAGCAGAGAATAAATGGGCCTATGCTAAGTTATTTGAAAACAAGGTGTATACCGAATCGTATTTTTTTGAACTTCCCTATCCTTATTCTACTGTTCGTTATAATTTAGGAGGGGTTCCTCTGTACTATTTATATAAGGACATCCCTACATTTAATTTACAGCATATGTTAAGCGATGTAGGAATCATCCTTACTTTTTCTATAACAGCTTGTGTATCTTTTTTATTCTTAATGGAAATTGAATTGCTTACCACCGGTAGAAAATTCAAGCATTCCACTATATTTATAAAAAATAAGCTTCTGAAAATGATCTCGCAAAAAAAGGCGTTTCCTACCATTAAAAGTGCTTCTGAAATTGAGAGTTTACTTTCACAGCGCTCTATAGCTCCTCCTTACTTACAGACAAAACCTAAAGAAAGGCCGGAAAAGGAGATAAAAATTCGCACAATGGCAGATATGGAACCTGCTAAAAAAAAACAACCCATAGAAGTTAACTTAAGTAAACGACAAATAGCTCTTAATGCACAATGTGTTGTGAATGGAGATTATACAACGTATAAAATCCCTCCCGCTTCTTTATTGAATCATCCCAAAAAAGTAGATCAGCCACTCCTGAAAAAAGAATTAAAAAAACAGGCAGAGGTACTTCAAGATACTCTAATGAGTTTTGGGATCGAAGCTAAAGTAGGTGAGATCAACTGTGGGCCCACTATTACCTCTTTTGAAGTACATCCAGCAATTGGAGTAAAAGTACAAAAGATCAAAACGCTAGAAAATGATATTGCTCTAAACCTACAGGCTAAATCTATTCGGATTATAGCCCCTATTCCGGGTAAGGCTGCAGTAGGTGTGGAAATCCCTTCCATTTATCCTCAAGAAGTGAGTTTTAAAGAACTCCTCATTCAATATCAAAGCCATATACGTAAAATGATGGTTCCTCTTTTGCTCGGTAAAACAGTTTCGGGAGATAGTGTGATTAGCGATTTGAGTAAAATGCCTCACTGTCTAATTGCAGGGGCAACAGGCTCGGGAAAATCCGTTTGCGTGAACACCCTGATCATGTCCATTCTTATGAATGCACGCCCTGATGAAATCAAGCTAGTCATGATCGATCCTAAAAAAGTAGAGCTAACTCCCTATACCAATTTACCTCATATGCTAGCACCTGTTATTACAGAGCCGCATGGAGCTTACGCAGCTTTGAGTTGGCTTGTAAAAGAGATGCAAACCCGCTACGATATTTTAAAGCAATTAGGAGTACGTAACATCACAGCTTTTAATAATAGGCAGATCAATCAAGAATTAGAAAGCTCTTTGAATATCCCTATTCCTGCCAAAATGTATGCAATTGTAGCTATTATTGATGAGTTTGCAGATCTTATGATGGCCTCTAGCTCTGATTTAGAAACTCCCATTGCTCGTATTGCGCAAATGGCTCGTGCTGTAGGTATACATCTCATATTAGCCACACAAAGACCATCTAGAGAAGTAATTACAGGTCTGATTAAAGCAAATTTTCCTACTCGCATCGCTTTTAAAGTGGCTAGTCGGATTAACTCTCAAATCATTCTAGATGACGTAGGAGCAGAGAGCCTTTTAGGCAATGGTGATATGCTCTTTTTACCACCGGGTACATCTACCTTAATTCGTTCTCAAGGAGTGTATATTAGCGATGAAGAGATCAACCGTGTTGTCTCTTTCATATGCAATCAAAGCCCTCCAAATTATTTGATAGAATCTTTTGACAAAATGCGTTTTGAAGATCTATCTTCTGAAGAAGGAGCAGAAAGTGCTCCTCGTGATATGCTCTATGAACAAGCTCTTAATTTAGTTGTAGAAACAGGAAATGCATCGACAACTTTCCTGCAACGCAAATTGAAAATTGGATACGCAAGAGCTGCCTCTTTAATGGATGAACTAGAGAGCAAAAAAGTGATTAGCTCACAAGAAGGAGCAAAACCTAGAAGAATTTTAGTTGATCCTAAAGATTCCTTGCTTAAACCAAATAAGTTAAATGACACAGAATAATACCCCTGATGAGAATACCATCCATCCCGATATTCCGCTATTACCCCGTTTAAAGTTCATGGGGTACATGCTCTATGGATTTGCTTGTATTACTTTATCTGTAGCCATTTTCGCACCTAAATCGGATTCTATTTATACCGAGCTTGCACAAGACAATATATTAACTCCTCAAGAAATGGAACAAGGTTCGGGTTTAAGTCTTCTTACAGAAGATGAATCTCTTTTAGAGCTTGATCCCAGAGAAATTTTTAACTTTTTCTATGTAAGTGCATTATTTGCTGTAGTAGGAACTTCTTGCTTTTGGCTCTTTTACAAAAAGAAGAAAAGTCTACAGGTTTAACCATCGATGAGCAGAAAAGAGTCTAAAAAAATTCTCTTGGCTGATTCTGATCGAGAACTACATCAAAGTATTAAACAAGCTAGAGAAAAAGAGCCGTATCATTTCGAATTCGCAGCAACTGGTACAGAAGCTTTGGAAAAAATGCAACATTTCCAGCCTGATCTAGTGCTTGTAGAGCTCATGCTACCCCATATTCACGGAATCGAAATCTTAAAAAGAATCCGGATGGATTCCAAGCCAATAGGCGTTATTCTCTTAGCAGATCATGTAATGATGCAAGATTATCAAGCAGCTTTAAGAAATGGCTGCGATTATTTTCTAGAAAAACCTTTCTCTCTAACCTCTTTTTTTTCTATTTTATCGCACTTTTTTAAAGGAAACCTCCTTCCTATCCCCTTTAAAACGCAAGAGCGTAGTGCATCTCATGCTTATTTACCCAAAGCTCATTCTAATCGCTCTTACCTCAAGTTTTGGGGAACTCGTGGCTCTAATGGCGTATCTGGTTCTTCTTATGTTCATTTTGGAGGAAATACCTGTTGTTTAGAGCTACGACATGGTAAAGATTTACTGATTATCGATGCGGGTAATGGTATTCGTGCATTAGGGCTGCATTTAACGCAAATAGATTCTATAAAAGATATCCATTTGTTGATCAGTCATACACACTGGGATCATGTTTCCGGTTTTCCCTTCTTTGCTCCCTTATATGATCCTAGTTATCGTATTCATATCTGGGCTCCTATTGGTTTTGATAAAACCATTCACGACTTATTTGCAGAAATGTTAATCCATTCTCTATTTCCCGTAAATTTAGAAGAAATTAAAGCTCAGCTGATTTTTAAAAATATTTATGAAGGAATTCCCTTTCAAATTGGCTCTTTTGAAATTGATACACATTATGCTCTGCATCCAGGGGCTACATTATGTTTTAAAATTACCTGTGCAAAAACCACTTTTGGATATGCTACCGATAATGAGTTTTTAATGGGGTATCACGGAAAGCCACAAGTAATTACTTCTTCTCATTCTTTATTAAAAGGATACTCAAGCTTAATTTCCTTTTTTAAAGGATGCAATTTTCTAGTTCATGAAGCACAATATACTCCTTCAGAATACCAATATAAGGTGGGCTGGGGACACTCCTCTGTTGCAAATGCCTCTGTTCTTATCAAACATACAGATACCTCTCATTGGATTGTTACTCATCATGATCCTATGCATACAGATGAAAATTTATTGCATAAAATTCAACTGCACAAAGATGTCTTAATTGATTGCAATATCGATTGTCATTTTGAAATGGCCTTTGATGGACTCTTACTGCCGCTTTAAAACAAAACAGGTTGACTACAATGCTCTTGAAAAGCGATGCACACCTTAGTATCTGCCTGTAAGAACCTAAGCTTTTTTTGCACGGTTTCCAGTGCTTTATCAGGATGATTACATTCACTAGAAAGATGTGCTAAGTAGATCTGTTTAAGATTTGGATGAAAGATCTGCTCAATTAAAGAGCTACATTCCTCATTGGAAAGATGTCCCTGACGCCCTAAGACCCTTTGTTTATAAATAGCAGGGCGCGCACTTGCATAAACCATCGAAGGTTGATGATTAGCCTCTACATATAAATAATCACATTCCTTTAAGACTTGAATAATAGAAGTAGAAACAAATCCCAAATCTGCACAAATGCCTACTTTTAACCCCTCTAAATGAATCGTAAATCCTACTGGATCTGCCGCATCATGGGGAATAGAAAAGGGAAGAATTTCAATGTCTCCAAATGAAAAATATTCTCCTGTGGAAAAAATCTTAAAGCGAGGAGTTTTCTTGACATAAGAAGTAATAGCACAAGCTGTATCACTATTCACAAATACAGGAATTTGACCTTTACAAGTTAGACGCTCTAAGCCTTTAATATGATCTGTGTGCTCATGGGTGATGATAACTGCATCAATTTGATGTAAATTCACACCGATTAATCTTAATCTCTCTTCGAGGACCTTGATACCAATTCCAGCATCGATTAAAAGTTTTGTCTTCTCCGTTCCAATATATAGACAATTACCTTTAGAGCCAGACGCAAGCGGACAAAAACCAATCATTTTTTTCCTTAAATTCCAAGATAACTGTTTTAACAAGAAAACAGCGATTTGTACAAGTTAAGAAAAAAATTCTTTTTTTCGCATCAAGGAGTGCATTCTGCAATAAAACCCATTGATTTAAGATAATCCCTATTTTCTATAACATATTTAGGGAAAGTATCGTCAATAGGAACAACTACTTGTTCTTGAATCCAAGTTTCGATTTCTTCATCTGAAATACTAAATACATTGTCTCTTCCTTCTACAATGCTCGATAGTTTCTGTCTGATTCTATCTTTACCTCCCATATAGGTAAAATGCCATCCTGCTTTTGCCATTCGAGGAAAATGCCAACGATATTCCCGAAAAAATTGAGCCCCCTTCTTTTTAAAATTACCGTATAAAGTAGCAACTGTTCCTACCCATTCATTGCCATTATCCCAATTATGTTTTCTGTTTAATTGATAAATAAACCACGGCATATGAAAAGCCAATGTATTATGGGTAGAGCGTGCTAGTTCTTCAGGCTTATGCTTCCTTTTTTTATATTTTCTAAGGGAATTAAAGTTTTTGGATTTAGTAAAATTGAGTTGCTTTTTAACTTTTTCAAGCATCTCAATGCAAGGAATCTCATCTAAATCAGAAATTAAGATGATATCTAAATGTTCGCAGTTCTTAAGTCCTCTTGCAATACATTCTCGTTGGAAGTGCTCTCTATCCCAAAATCCTTTTACAGGGTCATTTTGATTACACAAAAGCTTTTCGTTAACAATGATATGAATGATCTTAGGTAGATATTTTTCAAAGAGATGTCGACTTTCTTGAAAATATAAAGGTTTAGGTTCTCCTCTATGTGTTTCAACTCCTTCTACTAATACAAAGTAGTCCACATGATCATTGAGTTCTTCTAAACGCATCTTTAATAGCTCTAATTCATTAAAAAAAGTAAAGCAATCGTAAACTTTTGCAAAAGATTCAAAAGAAACACATAACATACAAAAGATCACTAAAATAACCCGCATATATAAGCCTTATTCTGTGATATATCCAATAGACTTAAAGTAATCGATGTGTTTTTCCATATATTTGGGAAAATCGTTAGGATACTCACTATTCATAGGGATGATCTCTTGTGCTTGAATCCAAGTTTCAACTTCTTCATCTGAAATCGAACCCACACTTTCTTTATCTCTACCTTCTAGAATACTAAGTAACTTCTGTTTGATCTGATCTTTATCTTTTATCCAGGTAAAATGCCAGCCCCCATCCGTAATTTTAAAAAAGTTATAGCGATTATCTCGAAAAAACTGAACCCCCTTTCTTTTAAAATTACCATATAAAGTAGCAACTGTTCCTACCCATCGACCTTCATGAATTTCACTCTTTCTATTGAGTTGATAAATAAATAAAGGCATTTCAAGAGCAATTGCATCTGGTGGATTTTTTATGACTAGTTTATTGGGCTTCTTTTTTTCCCTATAAAAAAACAACTTAAACGTTTCTAAGATCTGCGCACGAGGAATCTCATTAAGATCTGAAATCATGATAATATCCAAATCATCACATTGCTGTAGACCCGTCATAATGCATTTTCTTTGAAAATTTTCTCTGTCCCAATAAAGCCCTGTTACAGGGTCAATATCTGTAGATGGACATTCATCGATAACGATATGTTTAATTTTGGGCAGATACTTTTTAAAAAGATGTTGGTTTTCTTGAAAATACAAAGGCTTAGGATCTCCTCTTTGTGTCTCAATCGATTCCACTAATACAAAATAATCCACGTGATCATTGAGTTCTTCTAAACGCATCTTTAATAGTTCTAGCTCATTAAAAAAGGTAAAGCAATCATACACCTTGGTGTAAGACGGAATGCAAGCACATAAAAAAGTGAAAATTAAAATAAAATACATATCTATTTTTCTCATTAAAAAGTTCATTTCCACGAAGCTATCAGAGCTATCAGAAAAAATAAAGATTATTTTTTAAAAAAAAAGAAACGGATTCTAAAAAACAATTACTCTTATTAAGAGGTTTTAAGATATGTTTTTAAAAAATTTATAAGATATTTAGAAGCACTCTTAGTTCTATATCTTATTGCTATTTTTAAATATTTTATTTATGATTTTTTTCTGTTTGTAAAAGCTTACTCTATATAATTTTTTTAATTTTGAAAAATAAAATAAGATTTATCAAAAAAACTTTTTACAAATAAACAAGTAAAAATTTTTTTATTAATTGACAAAATTAAGAAAAATTGTTTTATAAAAACTAAGAACACTAATTTAATTAGATGTGTATTAGGCTAAAACAATACAAACTGAGGAAAGCAATGCTAAGCACAGGAGAAGAAATTTTAGCTGATATTGATCAAACACTGGATCAATTAATTGAAAATGCAGATATAATTAATCGCATTTCATTTAATGCGTTATTTACATCTGAAGTACAAGCATTACAAAAGACACAAGAAAGTTTAATGGCTCGTTTAATGCACATGCATGAATTATTAGAAAAAGATAACAAGCCACAGATTTCTACAAAAAAAACTAGCCCTTTAAATCAAATTGAAAATAAGTTAAAAGAATTTGGGCAATTAAATGCACGATTAATTGAGTATCTAGTTCAAAAAGTTAAAATATCTCAACAAATAAAAAAACCACAGATTCGCCCTTATAGAAAAAAAAGACCCATTAAAACTGAGCAAGTTGACGTATAGCTTGCTCTAAATCTTCTATTTGAGGCAATACAGCATCTTCTAACTGTTTACAATAAGGAACAGGACAATCTTTTGCTGTAATACGCTTAATAGGTGCATCTAGTAAATCAAAAGCCTCTTCTGCTATAAGAGCCGCAATTTCAGCACCAAAACCACAAGTGCGAACAGCTTCATGAGCGATTAGTAATTTACCAGTTTTTTTAATAGACTGTACAATTAGATCAAGATCAAGAGGAACTATAGTTCTTAGGTCAATAACTTCTACAGAAATTCCTTCTTGTAAGAGGCGATCTGCAACTTGAGAAGCCATAAAAACCATCATCCCCCAACAAACAATTGTTAAATCGGTTCCCTTCCGAACATATTTGGCTACGCCAAAGGCCTGTAATTCTTCTTCTGAAGGCTCGAGGCTAGCACAGAAAACCCTTTGGCGATAAAGAGCTTTGTGTTCAAGAAACACAACAGGATTAGGATCACGAATGGCCATTTTTAAGAGCCTTTTTGCATCAGCCGCATTACTGGGGATGACTACTTTTAACCCTGGAATGTGAGCTAGAACAGCTTCAACGCTCTGTGAATGATAAGGGCCTCCTTGAATATATCCTCCATATGGCATACGAATGGTAACAGGGCAATTCCATTCTGCATTAGAGCGATAATGGAAACTAGATAGCTCATTAAAAAGCTGGTTAACACCCGTCCACATATAATCCGCAAACTGAATCTCTACAACAGGACGAATTCCTGCTATTGACATCCCCAAAGCAATACCTATAATGCTAGACTCTGCAAGAGGCGAATTAAAACAGCGGGAAATCCCATGTTTTTCTGTTAAGCTGCGGGTAATTCCAAATACTCCGCCCTTTCCAAGGGCTACATCTTGACCGAAAACAACAACATTTGAATCATGGTGCATTTCCTCGTCTAAAGCATGGTTTAACGCATCCATCATTACAATGCTCTCTAACGGACACTTGGAGGTTTTTTGTAATTGAAAATCTTGAGTAATACTCTTTTTAAAAACATGATCGGTTGCTGTATCTGCACTGGGAAAGGGAATTTGATCTGCTTCTACTGCAGCGTTTTCCACTTCTTCAAAACAGCGGCTTTTCATTTGCTGCATTTCATCGATAGAAACTCCCAGTCCTGCCAAATAGTTTTCCATACGAGGCAAAATATCTTTAGCTTGATCGTTTGCAATGCAATCAATCGTTCTATACTTATTTTGATCATCACTACTGCTGTGCGGGCCTATCCGAGGGACCTTGGCTACAATAAGACTTGGTCCTTGAGCACTTCTTGCTTTTTGCACAGCTGCATCAAATGCTTTAATGAGTTCTTCGTAATCTCCTCCATCAACATCAAAAACAGAAAGACCTGGATAGCCTTCTGCCATATAGGTAATAGAGCCCCCTGCTGTTTGATCTTTTACAGGAACAGAGATGGCAAACCCATTATCTTGAATAACAAAAATAACCGCTAGTTTGTGTAAAAGGGAAAAATTTAACGCTTCGTGAAAATCTCCTTGAGAAGTAGCTCCATCTCCAGCAGACACATAAACAACATCGTCCTTTTGAAGCAACTGTCTTGCCTTTGCAACACCTACAGCCTGTAAAAATTGTGATCCTACACAACTAGACTGACAAGGTAAACGCAGCTCTTTATGAGAAAAATGTTCCGGCATCATTCGCCCAGAAGAATGATGAGGTATATCTCGCGCCAAGGAAGCTGCGATAATTTCTGTGAGCGTACAACCAATCCCTATAGCAAAGCCCCGATCTCGATAATACGCTAATCCCCAATCTTTACCTGGAACCAATGCTAATGCAGCCACAGCTCCTACCATTTCGTGCCCTGCAGTACATAAATGAAAAGTACCGCCTTTATTTTGACGAATCAATTTTTTCATTTTTTCATCGGCAAACCTTGTTCGATAAATCACTTCTAAAGTTTTAATGGCTCTTGTCAGATCCTGGCAAAAAAGTTGCTGCGTCATTTCCAACTCTTACCCTTTTCTATGTGGTTTGCGGATCTGTGTAACTGTCTTTGTTTCACCTTTTTTCTTTGCTGGATCTGCAGATTTTTTTCGAGAAGGAAGCAAGTCTTTAACAACTTCTGAAATAGAGCTTTTCTTATTTTCTGGTTGATGTGCAGAGACTGTTGCTTCGGGCGTGACCTGCTTTAAGTGCTTGACGCCTTGGCTTGCTAAACTAGAACTATCTGCTGGAGTGGTTAGACGCGTGGATAAATGACGCAGCGATTCCAATCTTTCCGAAAGCGCTTGTAGTTTAGTATCCACTTTAATACGAGAACTCCCTCTAAGGCTAGCGAGCAATTGCGCTTCCGTATCAAATTTAGCAGAAAAAGTAATGCTTGCTGCATTGGTAATATCTGGCAAGTATAAAAAGGTTCGGCAGCAAGAGGGAACCATTGTATACATATCAACAGTTACCTGAGGTTCTATTTCTACTTTAGCAACTTGTTTGGGAGGACGCCCCCGTTTAGGACGAGGATTTAATGCTTCATTTGAATAATAGGTTTTTGCTTTTACATATAAAGCTTCTCGTACAGCTGCTATATCTTTTGAAACTTTCACATCAAATAGATATCGTTTTAACTTTTCCATCATGTTTTTGTTTAAATCTAAATCTTCTTCAAATACAAATAAGATTTCCTGAAGACGCAACCACTCAATAATACGAATCCGAGAGCGCTCTACATAATATTGTTGCCACTTCTCTAATTCTGTGTGGTGATCATAGATAAACTCCAAAAAATTATCGCGAGCTTCTCTAGATTGAATGATGTCTAGTAATTTCTCTTTGGTATCGATGTCGTACACCTTTTCATTAATAAACCCTTCCATAAACTTTTTTGTTTCATAAAAAGTCATTTTTGGTAAGAGTGCATAACGTTTATTATGAACGCTAATCTCTTTGTCAAGATCAGCTAATTCTTTTTCTCCTTTATCTAAATCAACATAAACAATAAACCCTTCTACCTTATCTAGATAAAAATCACGTTCGTCATCTGATTTAGCAAAAGCATCCATTAGACGGTGATACCGGAGCAAAAGTGGATTTTGTGCCTGTGGGTATTTTGACATACATGAACCTCTTAAATCGCCATTGTATTTTTGTTAAAGCAACCTTTAAATGCTACTTTACAGATAAAATGGTTTTTTTATTCTTTTAAGTAAAGAGAGTAGCATACTTTGAGCTCTAATTCAAGAAAGAAGAGAACTACTATCTTAAAAATTATTTTTTAATAGATAAGATCTTTGGTCTATTATTTGCTACAAATATAATAAGAGCAAAAAACATAGACATAGCTCCCACAGCTAAAGGAAGATAAGGATAGATTGCCACAAAAGAACCTGAAAAAAGAGGAGTCAAGCCGATTCCTGCCCACTGCACTGAATTGTAAATGCCTAAGACATGCCCTTGTGATTGTTTATCGCTCACGTTTGAGACAATCGTCGTTGCGGATGGAAAAAGCAAAGCCTCAAAAAAAGCAAGTGCCGGTAGCATACAGTAAAGAAAAAATTTAACCTCTATAAAAGCCATGATTATTAGAGTACAACCCATTCCAAGTAAAGCAGTTAAAATAAGCGCATTAGGAGAGAACCATCTTAAGAAAGGACGAATAATAAGCCCTTGGCAGAAAGCAATCCAAAGACCAATACTTGCATAAAAATTAGCAATTTCAGATCCACTAAAGTGAAATTTTCGAATTAAGAAAATAGGACAAAACTCCGTAAAAAAGCCCCAACCGATACAAAAAATAAACATCGTTAAGAATAAGCTACGTAGTTTATCAGAGGTAAAAGCCTCTTTAAGCTGTTGAATACCAATGTTTAAACTGATTTTGGTATACTGAATGGCTGGCAGGCTTTCTTGCATTCTTAATAGTAAAAGAACAATATTAAGCAAACAGAGAAAAGAGGCTGCCAAAAAAGGGGTAGTCAAACTAAAAATAGCACATACAGAAGGGTCTGAAAGCTTGCCTCCTAGATAAGGCCCTATAACAAATCCTGTTCCCCATGCCATTCCCAACAAACCAAAGTTCTTGGTTTTTTCTTTCTCCGTGCTGGTATCTACAATTACTGTTTGAGCCACAGACCAATTACCAGCAGCTACACCTCCTAATAATCGTGAGATAAAAATGATAATGATACTCTCAAGAATAATTCCGATAGCAGTCAATGCATAAGTAGATGCAGCAAGCCACAATGTGAGCAATAAAATTTTTTTACGCCCTTTGTAATCGGATAGAGCCCCTAAAATAGGTCCGCCAAAAAACTGTCCCAAACAAAAACCTGAAACTAGTAATCCAAATAACCAGCCTCGCATAGCAAGCGAAGTATTTACAGGTAAAAATCCTTGTTCAGGATTCATGAGCAACACAGAAAAAATCGGATAGACCAGTCCAAAGCCTAAGCTATCGATAAAGACAGTTAATAATACAGGGAATAAACGCATACATTTTTTTCAGATTGAATCTGCATTTTAAACCAAAAAAGAGTAAAGTACAAATGTTTTAAAATCACATTCTTTTAAAACAGGATTGACTGATAGCAGTTCGAAGATTATAGTTTTATCTATTTTTAAAAGACATATTATTATGGCTCTCATCTCATATCATGTGATATGGATTTAAATTAGATAAATGGAATAAAAAATCCTATGACACACATTTTAGCTGATTTAAAAGTTTTTTTAGAAACAGCACCTACTTCTTGGCATGCTGTTCAGGAAATAGGTAATCGTTTAGCCCTTCATAACTTTCAGCCTTTAGAAGATATCGACAAATGGAAATTGAAACCAGGTGGTAAATATTTTACCATAAGAGGAGGAAGTTTGTGCGCTTTTTCTCTACCTAAAAAACCTCCTAAACAAGCTCTTATTCTTGCTTCACACACGGACAGCTGCGCTCTTAAACTCAAACCACTTCCTAGCTATCTTTTGCAAAATATGACCTCATTTGGTGTTGAAGTATACGGCAGCCCTCTTCTTTCTTCCTGGTTAAATCGCGATCTGGTTTTAGCAGGAAGAGTAGTCGTTCTAAATGAGGATCAACAACCAGAAGAAAACTTAGTGATTTTAGACGATGCTACTTTTATGATTCCACAGCTTGCCATCCATTTAGATCGCGAAATAAATGAAAAAGGAGTGATTTTAAACAAACAAGAACACTTATGCCCTCTTGTCAGCGTATCTAGCCAAGAAGAAAACATCTTAGAAAAGTTATTAAGGCGTCAACTCTCTTTTCAAAAGCTGCTTTCCTTCGATCTTTTTTTAGTCCCACAAGAACCTGCGCGTTTTATAGGATTAAATAATGAAATGCTCGCCTCATATCGAATAGATAACTTACTCAGCGCTCATGCTTCTTTAGCCGCTTTAGTCTCTTGTAAAAATCCAAGCTCTGATCAGCTGCAAATGGCACTTTTTTTAGATCATGAAGAAGTAGGATCTCATAGTTTAGAAGGCGCTGGCTCTTCTTTTCTACAAGATCTATTGCAACGTATCTCTTACCATCTAGAATTAGACGTAGAAGCGCTAATACGCATGAAAAATCACTCTCTTTGCCTTTCCATTGATATGGCTCATGCTCTAAACCCCAATTATATAGATAAACACGACCCACACCACCAGCCGCTTTTAAATAAAGGGATTGTCATTAAATACAATGCAAATCAAAAATATGCTTCCCAGGCAATTTCTGTAGCTCCTATTGTACATGCTTGCCATAATTTAAATCTTAACTACCAATCTTTTGTATCTAGGTCTGATCTTCCCTGTGGAAGCACCATTGGTCCTATCATGGCCGCTAATCTAGGAATTAATACAATCGATATTGGATGTCCTCAACTTTCTATGCACTCGACCCGGGAATTAATTGCTTGTCAAGATTACCTCGATCTGTTGCACTTGCTTAGCTATTTGGTTCAAGAGGGATAGTAAACTTATGTCCAAACATTTTAAGGGAAAGTCAGTCCCAGAACATCTGAAAGAAGCGCGCAAAAAAGGAGCCATTCTCAAAGCTGAAATACATGGATCAGAAGTTCCTTCTCATGTAATTGCTACAACGGAAAGCATGAAATTGCTTGCAGTAACACTTTTGATCGGATGGCTCATTCAACTATCTTTGCAAACACTCGGATTACTCTCTTTTGGCCTGATTTTATTTATAGCAGCGCGTAGTGCTTTAAACGGCTGGTCTCGAATGGAAAGATTACATCGCGTTATTGAAGAAGAGCGTTTTGAAATTGAACATCATAGGCAGCAAGAGAGAGAAGAGCTCTCTGAAATCTATGAAGCAAAAGGCTTTTCCGGTAAATTGCTCGAAGAAGTGATCGACTGTCTAATGGCTGATGATAATCGTCTTTTACAGATTATGTTAGAAGAAGAATTAGGACTTTCTTTAGAGCAATACGAACACCCGCTCAAACAAAGCTTGTTTGCTCTATTAGGAGCTCTAATAAGCACGGCCCTTTGTTTAATAGGTTATATTCTATCCTATTCATTTGGGCTGCCTCTAGCAGTTTTTTTAATAACGATTTTCTCCACTGTGCTTTCTGCTCGAATGGAAAATAGTTCAGCTTGGCAAAGAGTCGTATGGAACTGCGCCATATTGGTTCTTGTTGGTGGTGCTATTATATTTGCTCAACAGTTCATCAAAGGCATCTGAAATGTCAAATAATCCTTATCTTTTTGATGAATTTTTCGCCTCGGGGAAAGAAGAGAGCATCAGTCCCTTCCTAACTCCTTCTTCGCGTAAATGGGGTAAACACCTCTCTTTAAAAACAGCTTTTATATCTGGAATATTGTTACTTTGTTCTTTTGTTTTTTCCTTTTTCAATCCCGCTTTTTCTAATCTCTGTCTTTTATTTGTCTATTTTTTTTCAGGAACCCCCGCTTTAATTGGAGCCTTAGAAGATATAAAAAATCTCGAAATTAATATCGATGTGCTAATGACTTTAGCAGCTCTTTTATCGGTATTAATAGGCAGTGGTATGGAAGGCGCTCTATTGCTTGTCTTATTTGAGTTATCTGGCGCTATGGAAACTTTGGTTACAGAAAAAACAAAAAGCGCTCTGGTTAGTTTGCATCAAATAGCTCCTAGATTTGCTTATGTAGTAGCAGAAGATGGAACCATTTACGAAAGATCTGTAAAAGATATCCCTCTTAAAACCATCCTACTGATCAAAGCAGGAGAAGTTGTTCCACTTGACTCCGTTGTTATTAAGGGTAGCTCTTTTGTAAATTTAAGCCATTTAACAGGAGAAAGCCGTCCTGTTAGTAAAAGATTAGGCGATGAAGTACAAGCAGGTGCTTATAATCTTGATGGGACTCTTACCGTAGAGGTTACTCGCACAAGTAGTGATTCTACATTAAATCGGATTATTGAACTCATTACTCAAGCTCAAGAAGCAAAACCCCGCCTACAACGCTTTTTAGATCGCTTTGGCAAATGGTATGCAATG
This sequence comes from Candidatus Rhabdochlamydia sp. T3358, assembly GCF_901000775.1. Classification (GTDB taxonomy): domain Bacteria; phylum Chlamydiota; class Chlamydiia; order Chlamydiales; family Rhabdochlamydiaceae; genus Rhabdochlamydia. The sequence goes on along the minus strand of NZ_CAAJGQ010000034.1, from coordinate 16,527 downwards.
AGCATTATTTCACTTTTTATCATTTTTGCAATCACACTACCTTGGATTTTTTCGATCCCTTATTTAGGGGCTGAAGGAGGAATCTACCGCGCACTATCTTTCTTAATTGCAGCTTCTCCTTGCGCATTAATCATAGCAACTCCAACAGCCTATTTAAGTGCAATCAGTAGCTGCGCTCGTAAAGGAATCTTACTTAAAGGAGGGATTATTTTAGATGCTCTTACCTTATGTCATGCTGTAGCCTTTGATAAAACAGGAACACTAACAACAGGAAATCTTCATTGCACCAAATTAGAAATAATCCATCCAAAACAGGCTCCATACTCTCTAGAAGAAGGACTACAAGCAGCTTATGGGTTAGAAATATCCGCTGTACATCCCATTGCAGACGCCATTATTTCTTATGCAAAAGAAAAGCAAGTTAAACCTTTAGAAATTTTAGATTTTAGGTCTATCCCAGGATCTGGTTTACAAGGCTTTGTTCTTTTACAAAACCGCAAAGTGCCTGTTTATATAGGTAATTCAGCATTTATTCTACCCTATTTACCTAAAACTTTTTCTCCTGAGCTCTTTCAAAAAAGAACACTAAATAGTTATCTTTTACTGGAAAATACTCTATTTCTTTTCCACTTTACCGATACTCTACGAATCCAATCAAAACCCTTGATTGACCGACTAAAAAACCAAAATCTTCATCCCATTATGCTTACAGGCGATAAGTTAGAAATTGCAAAAGATGTAGCTGAACAAACCGGCATTTCTACAATCTACGCGGACTTAAAACCCGAAGATAAATTGACTAAAGTAGCAGAGCTCTCCACTAGTCAAGGTCTTATTATGGTTGGTGATGGAATAAATGACGCTCCTGCCCTAGCAAGAGCCACCGTGGGTATTTCTATGGGAACAATAGGAAGCGCTACCGCAATTGAAGCATCGGATATTGTTTTTCTCAATGATGATCTTTCTTTACTCGATTGGATGATTCAAAAAGCCCACAGAACAATTGCTATTGTCAAACAAAACATCACTCTAGCTCTTGCTGTCATCCTACTAGTAACTCTTCCCGCCCTTTTAGGTTTGGTTCCCCTTTGGCTTGCGGTTATCTTCCACGAAGGAGGCACCGTTCTTGTAGGCTTAAATAGCTTAAGACTCCTTAGACAGTAAATTTTTAAAGAAAAATCATAAGAAAAAGGCCGTACTTACTTAAATACTAGATGACAGCTTGAGTAATTTATCTTTTAGAAAGAAAACCTTAATGCATTCCTAAAAAAAGCATTCTTATTCCAAGGCCAATTACAAAAATTAACCAAAGACTTCTTATAGAAAAAGACCTATATTGCCATCTACTAAGGCCATATTCAATAAGAAATGGCCCTACAACCAACCCTATAATCATAGAACCAAACAAATTTAGCACTCTTTCCATTTCATCCATTTTTATTTCATCCAATATTTATTTTTCTGTTGCTGAAGCATTATCCGCAGTAGTATTATCCGAGTTATTACTACCAGTGGTATCGGAACTCTCAAATACATCCCTTGCAGCAGATCCCCATTCACCATTTCCAATATGCTCAGCAATGTCCCATGCCGAAACCCCAGCTTGCCCGTTATGCTGACAACCATAGTCATTATTAGTGATACTATCGTTGTATGAGCAAGTCTGATTATCGACTTCGGTATTAGTTTCGTTAGACTGGTTGGTAGCGTCAGTATTATCTTCACTATGCAGAGAAGTTTGTGCAGTAGACTCAGAAGTGTCAGCCTCTGAAGAAGGTCCTGCTCCGTATGTTCTTAGATTTGAATTTATAGCTCCGATCATAATAATACTCCTTATTGTTTTGTTGCAAAAAATAATATGAGGATTATACAAATAAAAAAACATTGTGTCTAGAAATTTAAAGAGAATACTATAGATGTTTCTCGGATATTGCTTTTCTTAATGATGATCTTTACTCGATTGGATGATTCAAAAAGCCCACAGAACAATTGCTATTGCCAAACAAAACATCACCCTAGCTCTTGCTGTCATCCTACTAGTAACTCTCCCTGCCCTTTTAGGCTTATAGTTCCTCTTTGGCTCGCGGTTATCTTCCATGAAGGAGGCACCGTTCTTGTAGGCTTAAATAGCTTAAGGCTCCTTAGGCAATAAATTCTCCCCTTTACTCTCCGCAAAGAAAACACCTTGTAAAAAGATTAGCTGTTCTACGAGTTACTGGTTCTATTGTAGGAATAGAATCATTTTTTTGTATTATCATTACTGTTCCGTTTGGTATGGCTACTGAATTATTCAATGCACATCTTGCTACTCGATCTTTAGAGAACAAATTCCATAGTTTTTCTATTTCGCCAGTTTCAAGAGAAATGGTATCTTTTTTTAATCTGAATGTCTTAGAGCAATTAGAAGTTGGTGCTTCCTCAACTTGTTGCACAAAGAACTGCGCCTGCATGCTTTGAAGCATGACTAGTGTTTTGTTGGGTAGGGTTATGGGCTTATTCCACACCTCATTTATTGCTTGATCCTTACAGAACAAATGCAGTAACTTTTCCCCTTCTTTAATAGGGAGATAAATGCTCCCCATTCCTATTCTTAGTGCTTGGTTATGTTCAGGAATTCCTTCTATTTTAGCTTGTGGTATAATGAATCGTAATTCTATTGCTCCTTTTATAGACATATTTTCCCCAACTTGAAATTTAGTTCTGTAGCTTTTTAAAGTAAGAAAAACAGCTAAAGAATACTTCTAATATACTCTCTCTTTTTTCTTTTGAAACTAGCAAACTTTCTTCGAGAATTTTTGGCAGTTTTTGATTTGTAATCGTTTTAGATTGTGACTGACTTGAGTTACGCCTTTCAGATGGGAATCCTACAGTAGGCGGAAAAAGTGGTCTCATTGATACAACTCTCCTAATAGTTAAATTTTTCTCATTTTCCGCAGCAAAAGAATCGTCTAAAAATGCTTTGCGTTTTATCTGCTGAAACTTCTGGAGGAAGAGAGCTTTCGTTTAAAGCTACTTCTGAATCAGCAGGAGCTACGGTACTTTCTTCAAGCAAAGGACCTAGAGATCCCGGATCTTGCGGAGGGTGTATGACTGTTATCGCATGAGGAAAAGAAGATGGGCCTGCTCTCTCTTCTTTAGGTGCAATTTGTACTTTAGCAGAAGTAGATGGAGATAATGAATTTGATTTATATACAACACTTGACGTTAATGAATTAATTGGTGGTATAGCCATAAATTCCTTTTTTTGATTGCAGGGTTATCATTTATTGTTGCCTAAAGTTATTCCTAAAAATTCAAAATAAGCTTTAAGTAATCTCTGACATCATTAAGTAGAAAAGGTTAACAAAAAAAATATTTTAATAGAATTAAAATTTAATTTAACTCGAACCGGCTACCTCTGTTTATCCTTGTTCATTTATTTTATAAAAGTATTGGTATATTTTTTAGATTCTAGCGATAGTTAGTAAAATCAAATAATGTTCGCTCTTTTATATTTAATAGATTGTTTTTTTTCCTCCACATGCTATTCATAAGAAAAGACAACGGAGGAATGAACAGAGATGGACTCGCAATCCAAATTTCCTAAAGAAACACTAGAATACGGTATTGAAAAAGAGCGTAAAAAATTTGAAGAGTGCTATCAATGGGTAGAACAGCATATGCCTGCTAGTTTTTTTGAAGAGATGGACGAAGAGAGTTTAATGCTAATCGTTCATAATCTGATGAGTTTTAATCTAAACGATTTTTTTTCTCATATTCATTTAAAAAATCTCGGATTTACTCTTTGTTTAGATAGTCCAGATGCTGATTTAAAAGTTTTAAAACATTATAAAATGTTTGGCATTAAAAATTATCGATCCTTTACCTCTAATGCCCCTCCCCCTTTTCCTGGGGTAAAAAAATTACTGCGTATTTCTATGATTGTCTTTAAAGAAACACAGGAAAAGGAATCAGAAGATGTTATTTCTCTGGAAATTGAAAAAGTAATTCTAAAAAAAATCCAAGAGCGTAATCCACAAGTAACAGAACCCGATCTACATAAACTAATTACGGAATTAAATTCCTATTTTTTACGCTCTCTGCCACAAGAGAGATTGACTCTGGCTTTAGATATGTTCTTTCGTGCTAAATCCCGAGATAATTGCCAATATGAAGTGCGTTATAATGAAAACTGGGCAGAGAAAAAAGATACTCCTTCTTTGCAAATCGTATTTGCTTGGCGCAATGTCCCTAAATATAGTTTTTTATACCGCATGGCACGTATGATTCATCGACATGGTCTGGTGATGAAAAGGGTAAATGCTACTTATGTCGATGCATATAGTAGGCAAAATATCCTCATTATGTCGCTAGGCCTGCATGGAATTCAAGGGAAAGCTGCTTGGGAAGAAACGAATATCGCTGATTTCTTAAGAGAACTCGTAACGCTAAAATACTTTGAAGGTTTAGAGATTATTGAAGAACTTTTTGTCGACGAAGGGCTTTTAACCGGCAATCAAGGAAATCTTGTAAAAGCAATCATCTATTTTATTCATCAAACGCTAGTTCACGCTGATATGAATATCTATTCTTTTGGCCACATTGAAGAAGGCGTCTGCCGGCATCCAGAATTAATTGTGAAGGTAATTCAAGCGTTTGAAGCCAAATTCAACCCAGAAAACGTCAATTTAGAAGCGTATCAAAATATACGCCGAGAATTTATGGATCTAGTAGATCATCTAGATACAGGACATCAAATTAATGACACCAGACGTAAAAATATTCTTAAACAAGCGATGAACTTAGTGGATTATACCCTAAAGACAAATGTCTATCGCGATAACAAAACTGCATTTTGCTTTCGTTTAGATCCCGAATATCTTAACAATGTCTGCTATGAGAGAAAAGATAAATTCCCTGAACTGCCCTATGCGGTTTTTTTTATGAAGGGATTATACTTTATCGGTTTTCATATTCGCTTCCGCGATTTATCTAGAGGGGGTTTGCGTACTGTATTTCCTGAAAAAATGGAACAGATGCTTGTAGAGAGAAACTATATCTTTGCTGAATGTTATAATTTGGCATATACCCAAAATAAAAAAAATAAAGATATTCCAGAGGGGGGTGCTAAGGGAGTTATTTTCTTAGAACCTTATGAAAGGTTGTATTCTGAAGAAGAAATCTATCAAAGAGAGTTAGAAGATGAAGGACTCCCCCTAGAAGAAATCAAGCAGCATCTGATCACCTATCATCGAGAACAAAAGTTAGAATATCTCTATCAGACACAACGCTCTTACATTGAAAGTTTTTTAACTATTTTAAATTGTGATCCCGATGGGAAACTCCGAGCAAAACGGATTATCGATTATTGGAAAAAGCCTGAATACATCTATTTAGGTCCTGATGAAAATATGCACAATGAAATGATCGATTGGATTGCCTCATATAGTCAGTATTATCACTATAAACCAGGAGGAGCCTTTATCTCCAGTAAACCTGGTGCAGGGATCAACCATAAAGAATATGGAGTTACTTCTTTGGGTGTTAATGTATACATGGAAGAGATGTTAAAATTTCTGGGCATTAATCCTAACAAAGATTGTTTTACTGTAAAAATGTCAGGAGGACCAGATGGTGATGTAGCAGGCAATCAAATCTATAACTTATATCGATTTTACCCTAATACAGCCAAACTGCTTGCAACAATAGATATCTCAGGTACCATTTTTGATCCGATCGGTTTGAATTTAGAAGTAATGGCTCGTTTATTTAAAGAAGGAAAACCTCTACGCTTCTATCCCCCATCTGAGCTCAATGATGAAGGGTTTTTATTAGATTTATACACAAAAAGAGAAGAAACGGCTTATGCACAAAAAACCTTGTGTTGGAGAAAGAAAAACGGGCAGTTAATAGAGGATTGGTTATCTGGAAATGAAATGAATCATCTGCTCAGACACAATGTACATCAGGTGAAAGCAGATATTTTTATTCCAGGAGGTGGAAGGCCTCGTACCTTAAATGAAAACAATATAAAAGATTTTCTAGATGAGGCAGGAAAGCCTACTGCTCAAGCCATTATTGAGGGAGCTAACCTCTATCTTACTCCCTGGGCTAGACGCTCTTTAGAAAAACTAGGAGTGCTTATTATCAAAGATAGTTCTTCTAATAAAGGAGGCGTTACCTGCTCCTCTTTTGAAGTACTTACCTCTTTAGTTTTATCTCAAGCGGAGTTTGTTAAAGAAAAACAGCAGATCGTCAATGAAATTTTAAAACTGGTAAGCATAAAAGCTCGAGAAGAAGCTACCCTTTTATTAACTACACATCGCGATACTCAAGGGTTTTTAACCGATATTTCCGAATGGATTTCAGAAAGAATTAATCAGTATAAAGATCAATTAATGCAATATTTTCAATTTATGACCTTATCTAATGATCCTACAGATCCTTTTGTTCGATGTTTACTTAACTATTGTCCTCCTCTTTTACGAAATCAATACCAAAATAGAGTCCTAATAGAAGTTCCAGATATGCATAAAAAAGCGATTATTGCCTGTCAAATTGCCTCTCGAATCGTATATACTCGGGGCTTAGATTGGTCTCCTAGTCTAGTCGATATTCTTCCTCTCATTATTACCGACCCAAAAATCATTAACGCCTTAGATTGATAAACTTCTTATTATTAATAACTTAATCTAAAAAATTAGCAGTCTAACCTCAAGACTGCTGATTTTTATTGATTTCCCATCTCCCTTTCAGTTATACTGGCTTTATAAATTTTTAAGATTTTTTTTCACATGAAGCCATTGACACCTAAAAAACCAGCTAAAAGTCAAAGAGAGCGCTTAATCCTATTTGGATTGATTGAGCTATATCTTAAAACAGGCAAACCAATTGGATCTCATACGCTTAGAGAACAAGAATTTGAAGCTTTGAGCCCAGCAACTATCCGCAATTATTTTATGAAATTAGAAGAAGAAGGCTATCTTAAACAGCAACACTCTTCTGGGGGGCGTATTCCCACTTCACTAGCGTTCAAAATCTATGCGGAAGCACATATAAATAAGCCACGTTTATCTGAACAAGATAAGAAGAATGCAACTCGTCTATTTCAAAAGCAAACAAGAGAACTCGTTGTCTATTTAAATCAAGTTACGGAATCTCTAAGCGAATTAACCAACTGCGCTGTCTTCCTTTCAGCTCCCCGTTTTGATCAAGATTTTATCTTAGATATTAAACTAGTAAGCATTGATCAAAACCGCTTGCTTTGCGTATTGATCAGTGATTTTGGCCTCATTCATAATGAAGTTTTATATGTTGATAAAAAAATTTCCCATTCCTTGCTGCGAAAATTGGAAAGTTATTTTAACTGGCGTCTTAATAAATTAGATAAACCTCTATTAAATCAAGAAGAAGAATCCCTTGCCGCCAAATTATACAAGGAAGCGATCTTAAGACACATCGTCTCTTATACTAATTTCAGTGTAGAAGACTTATTTCAAGCAGGCTTTTCTAAATTACTCTCTTATCCTGATTTTAATGATGCTTCCGTATTAGCAAGTGGGCTGTCTTTATTTGAAAACAAGCAACAGCTGCGCGCTCTGCTCAATAAGAGTTGTCAAATTGGCAAAATCCATTCCTGGATTGGAGATGATTTGCATACCTTTGCTCCAGAAGCAACCTCTTGCTCTGTGCTAGCAGTCCCCTATCACATCCACCATACAATCTGCGGAGCTTTTGGTATATTAGGGCCCAATCGCATGCCTTATCGAGAGCTTTTTGGGCTTTTAGAAATAGCTGCAAGCATTATTTCAGACTCGCTAACAAGCAGTATGTACAAATATAAAATTTCTTTTAGACAACCTAAACATTCCCATCTCGAATCTAAAGAAAACCCACTTATCTTAGAAAAGAGTTCCTACTTGCTATTGGAAAATAAATCGCTTTATCAGAAAGGAGAAATAGATGACTCAAGAACAAAATGAAACGCCAGATGCCCATGAGCTAGATGATGTAAAGACTCATCAGCAAAAAGCAGAGCAAGAGCTGGAAGAATACAGGGATAAATACCTGCGCTTATTGGCTGAAATGGACAACACACGCAAAAGAATGCAAAAAGAAAAACAAGAAGCTATACGTTTTGCTATTGAAAATGCTCTATCCGATTTTTTAAGCCCTATTGACAACTTAGAAAATGCCTTAAACAGTACAAAGCATATGTCTAAAGAAGTGCTTAATTGGGCACAAGGGTTTCAAATGATCACGCAGCAATTTAAGGATGCATTGAACCAACATGGCATTACAGCTTTTAGCTCTGATGGCAATATGTTTGATCCTAACTTGCATTATGCAATTGAGACAAAAGAAACAGAAGAAACCCCAGAAGGAACCATCCTTCAAGAATTTATTAAAGGGTATAAAAGCAGCAATCGCACTATACGCCCAGCACACGTAAAGGTTGCTGTTTTGCCAGAATCAAAAAAGAAGGAAATAACCGATTTAGAAAAACCTTCTTTACCAGAACAAGATACATAAAAAAATAAAAGGAGATATATTATGGCACAATCTAATTCTAATAAAAAACAAGTTGTTATTGGTGTTGACCTAGGAACTACTAATTCTTGCGTTGCTGTTATGGAAAATGGCAAAGCAACAGTAATTTCCAATGCAGAAGGAGGACGCACCACTCCATCAACCGTTGCTTATAAAGATAAAAATGAACGCCTAGTAGGAGTTCCTGCAAAAAGACAAGCCGTTACCAATGCTAAGTCCACTATTTCTTCTTCTAAGCGTTTTATTGGGCGTAAATTTAATGAAGTAGAATCTGAAATCAAAACGGTCCCTTATGAAATCACTAAAAATGCAAATGGAGACGTGGTATTTAAAGTAGCTGATAAACTGATTACCCCTGAAGAAGTTGCGGCTCAAATTTTAATCAAAATGAAAGAAACAGCAGAAGCCTATTTAGGGCATCCCGTTACCGAAGCTGTTGTCACAGTTCCTGCTTATTTTAATGACTCTCAAAGACAATCGACAAAAGATGCAGGCAAAATCGCTGGTTTAAACGTCTTAAGAATTATCCCAGAGCCAACTGCTGCTGCTTTAGCTTATGGGCTAGAAAAAAAAGAAGATCAAAAAGTAGCGGTCTTTGACTTAGGTGGAGGTACATTCGATGTTTCTGTATTAGAAATTCACGGTGGTGTTTTCGAAGTGTTAGCAACAAACGGAGATACTCATCTAGGTGGTGATGACTTTGATAATGCTATTCTACATTGGCTGCTTGAGGAATTTAAAAAAGAAACCAGCATTGATTTAAGTAAAGACAGCATGGCTCTACAGCGTTTGCGCGATGCTGCAGAAAAAGCTAAAATTGAACTATCTGGTACGCAGACCACTGAAATTAATCAACCATTTATTACTATGGATGCGTCAGGCCCCAAACACCTTGCATTAACATTAACCAGAGCTAAGCTAGACTCCTTAGTTCATAACTTAATTGAACGCCTAGTTGAACCTTGTGAAAAAGCTCTTAAAGATGCGAAGTTAACCAAAGAGCAAATCAATGAGGTAATTCTGGTAGGTGGAATGTCTCGTATGCCAGCTGTTGAGAAAAAAGTAAAAGAAATATTTGGAAAAGAACCTCATAAAGGGGTCAATCCTGATGAAGTTGTAGCCATTGGCGCTGCTATCCAAGGTGCTGTGTTGACAGGCGATGTCAAAGATGTTTTATTGCTCGATGTAGTCCCCTTAACTTTTGGGATTGAAACATTAGGTGGAGTTCTAACTCCTATTGTAGAGAGAAATACAACGATTCCGACTAAAAAAACACAGGTTTTCTCTACTGCAGCTGATAATCAACCCGCTGTTACCATTGTCGTTTTGCAAGGAGAGCGTAAAATGGCTAAAGACAATAGGGAAATTGGCCGTTTTGATCTTACAGAGATCCCTCCTGCACCTCGTGGCATGCCACAAATCGAGGTGGCTTTCGATATTGATGCCAATGGTATCTTGCATGTATCAGCAAAAGATACAAAAAGTGGTAAAGAACAAAAAATTCGCATTGAGGCAAAATCTGGTTTATCTGAAGCTGACATTGAGCGCATGCTAAAAGATGCAGAAGATCACGCAGAAGAAGACAAAAAAAATAAAGAAGAAGCAGAACTGAAGAATGAAGCTGAAGCTTTATCTTTCCAAGCACAAAAAGCTTTGGATGAGCACAAAGAGCGCATTCCTCAAGCGCTTGCTCAAGAAGTACAAAGTAGAATAGATGCTGTGAAAAAAGCACTAGGCGATAAGGATATTTCTGCTATTAAAGCTGCTCATACAGATCTAAATACCCAAATGCAAAAAATTGGGGAAGCGATGCAGAGCGCGCAACCAGCACCAGATAACCAGCCACCAAAAAATGAGAAAGAAAACATAGAAGATGCAGAAGTAGAAATTCTCGATGATGAGGATAAAAAATAAATCTCTGCTAACCATACTTTGAGCTGTTTAAAAACAGCTCAAAGTTTTTTACAATAATGACACCAACTGAAGCTATTAAATCCTTTTCTTACCCCTCCCTTGGAGATCAGGTTCAAAAAATAACCTGGCAACTCTATAACGATCCCTTATGCTCTCCTGTAGCAAGAATCATCCTACCACGGTTAACAGGAACCCTTATCCACTCTGTTGCACGAATTTGCGACTGCGTTTTAACTTTGCTTCCCATAATGGATTGCATCTCTACTGCGACCTATTACAAGACTATTAATTTAGTATATCCTATTCAGGACTGCGAACAGGCAACTAACCAACTTTTTGAAAGAGCTATGATTCTTTCTGATTTATTTTTTTCTTACCTAATAGATATTCCCACATGTTGGGTTTTCAACCTTATTAGCCCTCAAGACTATCAAGAGCTATTTTCTACAGAAGGTACAATCTCTTGGACTACCACATCTATATCTCCCATTCCAGGCTTTGAAAATCGAGCTGCTGCTAATTGCGCTTTTAATTCTTGCCTGCAGGTAATTTTACATCATCCTGAATGGCGCGGTATTTATGAAGTAGTTGCAAACCATTACAAGGCAAAAACAGAAAAGGAGGATAAAGCCTGCGGAGAAAACATGTTAGCTGTTTTACATACCTATGACACAGCTCTTACAGTCAAAAAATCTATTCCAGCTGAGATTTCTCACAAGCTGCGCCTTGCCACACATCATTTAAATCCGTTGATTGCTGGTGATTGTTCACAACAAGAAGACGCTCATGAGATTTTTGCCATTCTTATTGAAAAATATGAAGCGATCCTTAAAGAAACCATAAACTTAGAGCAGGCCCTGATTCCAGAAGAGCAAATACGTATAAAAAAAGAACATCTCTTACATACTTCTCCTATTCACTTTGAGAATAAAGTCACCAAATATTATGAGCTCGGTGAAGAAGTAGAAAAAACCAAAGATATCCCTTCCTCTTTAAGTGAAAATAATACACTTACAAAAACAGAGATTGAATGGCAGCTCAAAATTGAGCTAAATGCTAATAAAGAAATATCTTTCTCTGAACTTTTGCAAAAATTTTTTAATGGGGAAGAAAAAAAACATGTAGTATTTTCAGAAAACTCTCCAAAACTTATGAAAGATGGAAAGTGTATTCAAATAGAGTTAAAAAAAGAAGAACAAGAATTTAGTAAAAAACCTAACTATCTAGCTATCCAGTTTGCAAGGTTTACCTATACAGAAAAAGGCCCATCTAAAATTCAAACTCCTATTACTAGTATCCTTGAGCAATTAGATGCAACAGCTCTTAGCATTAAAAGTTCTGCTTCCGGAATATACGAATTAACCTCTTTTATTACTCATAGAGGAAGTACCAATGGCGGTCATTATATTGCCTATTTGAAAAAAGAAGCTGAATGGATAAAGTGTGATGATGAAACTACCTCTTATGCAAATAAGTCATCTCTATCAGAAGACCTATCAAACAGCTACATGTGTTTTTACAAGTTGAAAACAGATTAGCTTCTCTTAAATTACAGCTCTATTTTTTATGCAGTTGCTTTTAAATAAAAAAAATATTTATCTGATTTAATATTGTAAAAAAAATCTGGCAGGGCTTAATGCATGACGACTTATTTTTTATTGGGGCAGCTTCTGGATTGGGCGGGAACCAATCAGGTAGTGAAAAGGCTCCATTTTTCTTAAAAAATGCACTAAATTTAAAGTTATTTCAAGAAGTCCAGCCTTCCTTTTATGAACATAATCATTATGAAAGTATTGCACATTTCAATCAGAAATTAGCAAAAGCTACCTTTGCTTTGGCTAAAAAAGAAGAGTTTTTTATTACTTTAGGTGGGGATCATTCATGTGCTATTGGAACGTGGTCTGGAGTAGCAGAGGGCTATCGCCAACAAGGAGATATCGGCCTTTTATGGATTGATGCTCATATGGATGCTCATAGACCTTCCACTTCAAAAAGTGGAAATATTCACGGAATGCCTTTAGCAGCTCTTCTTGGCTTTGGGAATAAGCATTTAATCAACATCCTCTCTTCGATTCCCAAGCTAAAACCCCAAAATATCGCACTAATTGGCACTAGAAGTTATGAAAAAGAAGAAGAAGAGTTTTTGAAACAACTAGGTGTAAACATCTATTTCATGAAAGATATCAAACAGAAAGGGTTGCAAGAAGTGCTAAAAGAAGCCATTAGCCATGTTACAGCCTCTTGCATTGGATATGGGATTTCTTTTGACCTTGACAGTCTCGATCCTAGCTTTGTAAATGCAGTGGGTACCCCTGTTGCTCATGGACTTGATCTTGAAGAGTTCCTAAATTGTTTTGCTCTATTTCAAGAAACACCCCCTCTTGCTTTTGAATTAGTAGAATACAACCCTGATCTAGATACGAAATTTCATTCTTTGAATGTCATTAAAAGAATTTTAAGCTGTTGCAATACTCTTCATAAAAAATCCATTACATTTTCATAGTTTACAGATAATCTTATAAAGGGTTATTCTTTTTGATGTTTTGATTAAGGATATTTATATCTTCTATGAAAAGAGACGTCTCCTTTCTTATACTTGTTCTTCTGGCATTATTTCTTCTTTTCTTATTTATTAAATATAAAAGCCCATCTAAAAAAGTGCAGGTTCTCCGACTAAACATAAAAGAAGAACCCAAAACTATGGATCCACGCAAAGGAGGAGAACACTATTCTGCACAGATGCATTTTCTGTTTTTTGAAGGACTTGTAAAGCTTTATCCGGACCGCTCTATTAAGCTTGCGCAAGCAGAATCTTATGATGTATCAGAGGACAATCTTACCTATACTTTCCATTTAAGAGACACTGTTTGGTCTAATAACACTCCAGTCACCGCCTATGACTTTGAACACTCTTGGAAAGATATTCTTAAACCCGATTTCCCCTCTATGAATGCACAGTTATTTTCCCCTATAAAAAATGCAGATAAGGCAAAAAAAGGACTTGTTTTCCTTGATGAAGTAGGGATCAAAGCAATAGATGCAAAAACTCTTGAGATCACTTTAGAAAAACCTACTCCTTACCTTCTTAAACTGCTTGCTTTCTGTGTTTTTTCACCTGTAAATATCGAAAATGATCGGAAAAATCCCAATTGGATGTATGATGCGGGCCCAAACTTTTTATGTAATGGTCCTTTTTTATTAGAAAAATGGGATCATGAAAATCAAATCATTGCTAAGTACAACCCTAACTATCGAAAAACAGAAGATGCGCATCCCAGTAAAATTATTTTTAATGTTGTTCAAAAAGATGATATAACATTAGAGATGTTTGAAAAGGGTTTAGTGGATATGGTTGGAGATTGTTTAACTTCCATTCCTTTAGAAGCAATTCCTGCTTTGGAAAAAAAATGGGCAATTCACCGTGCACCAAGAACTTCTTCCATGCTCATTGCTTTTAATACGGATAAAGCTCCTTTTAATCATCCTAAAATCCGTAGGGCTTTTGGTTTGGCGATTAATCGTGAGGAATTGATTGGATTATCTGGAAATGGATGTAAAAAAAATATTAAAACAGAACACATTAGCGAGGCCTATCAAGCAAGCATAAGTGCCACAAACATGATCCCTCCTGTATTAAAGGAAAACCGCAATCGATTTTTTTTCCAAGACAATGATGTAGCCCAAGCAAAGGCGTTATTAGAAGAAGGGATGGCTGAGTTAGGGATCACCAAAGAAGCTTTTAATCCTGTTGTTCTATACTACTATCCCCGCTCTTCTATTACAGGACAAGTCATGCAAGTAATCCAACAACAATGGCTCAATGCTTTAGGTATTTTAATTAAGATAGAGCGCCTAGATTATAAAATTGCATTGAATAAGCTAACTACAGGCGACTACTTCATGTCTTACGTATTCTGGAGTGCAATGTATTTTGACCCCATGAGTATTTTAGAAAGATTTAAATATAAGTCACTAGCGAAAAATTTCTCAAATTGGGAAAACCAAGAGTATATCCAACTATTAGAAAGATCCTTTCACGAGCAAGCAGATACAAGATTTCAAACTTTAGAAAAGGCAGAAAAAATCTTCTTAAACGAAATGCCAGTTATTCCTTTATATCATGAAGACTACATATACATGGTAAACCCAAACCTACCTTTCACTATCCCTCTATGGGGAGATCGAATGCTTTTACCCTTATCTTCTAAAGAGGTACAAAGTGGATCGTATTAAAATTCAACTCACCTTTAATAATAAAATCAAATGAAGCACACTAGCCCCATGCAGATTAATTCAAATTCTTCATTACACAAAAAGATCATCGAAACCCGTATTAAATTAGCTAGAAAATTAATGGACTCCAAGTTTTTCTTCTGAATTAATTAATTCTTTTATTGCATCAATAATAATTTCAGGTTGATTCCTTGTAATTTGATGATCGCTGTGCTCAGCAATGATTTGCTTTCCTTTTGTCGATTGAGTCACTAGCTCCTTTTGAAGTTCTTTCCATACTTTAAATGATTGATCTAACCATTTTTGATCGAAACCATATCCTTCATTGGAAATACATTTTCCAGCAGTAAGAACAATCAATGGTTTGTCTCCAAAAGAAAACTGAGCATTTTTTAACTGACTAAGGCTCTCTGTAAAAGCAGAATTTTCTTTACCTGCGGTCCTCATGCATTTCGTTGAGGATAATTTTGCAAGATAGGCTTTTTGAACCCAGTCTGGGTAGTTAGATAGCCTGAGCTTCGATTGTGTCTGTGACATTTGCATCATCAGGCGATGAATTCCCATGAAAGTAAAAAACTCTGTGATTTTCGGATGTTCAACAAAAAAGTGTTTTTTAGATTCTGGCTTTACCAGAGAATTTGCATGCAGGTATTATTGCTGAAAATGATGAATTTGAAGTGCTTGTTCTAGAAGTAGATGAATTATGGAGTTTTGTGGGAAATAAAAAAAATGATCAATGGTTATGGGTTGTAATGCATGCAGAAACTCGACAAATACTCGCATTTCACGTTGGAAATAGAACAAAGGCTTCAGGAGAAGCTTTAATGGCTAAATTGCCCATTGATTTAAAAAAAAAGCACACTTTTATACAGATAAATTCTCAGCTTATTTTGAAATTATCCCTTGGAAACAACATAGCCCTGTTGGCAAAGGATCCGGAAAAACAAGTTATATTGAAAGATTTAACTGCACGATCAGGCAAAGATGTGCAAGATTAGTTCGAAAAACGTTATCTTTTTCTAAGAAAATAACTAATCATATTGGTATAATTAAAATGTTTATTTGTAACTATAATTTAAAATCACTACCTGTTTAGGACTACCAAATTTCATTTAAAACTAGTTTTAATTTTGGCTGATCTTTTATTTTTGAAATACGGGTCTAGACTGATCTTTGGCGCTTACTTCTATCCAAGTCTTGGTATCTGTGATAACCGCATCAGAGTACTTATTTAAAGCAGCAGCTTTTGGCATCCCTAGTTCAATATCTAAAAGAAGAGTTTTTAATCGTTCTATGTGGCACACAGATCCAGTTTGCATTCCTCCCCCAACGCTCCAATGGCCAGCACCTACTGCATCTCCTATTAGAACAACATTATCACCCTTTATGGCTGTTTCGCAGATAGCTTGCTTTAATAAGAATGAAGTGACAGGTTTATCATCTATGGGGCCAGAAATTTTTAAACCTTCAACTGTTTTGATAGGTAAACTAAGTGCCTCAGAGGCAATCCTCCGAAATTCTGTATCAATGTCGTCTTGTGTCTCAATTTTGGCAGGATCAATATCTGCCACAATCCATGTAGAATCCGAATCAGCTCTTCCTATAATACCAGTAAGCCGCATTTGACCATCCTCATTTCTCCATTGTTTTAACATGATACCACCGCTATCAATGCCTGATCTTGCTACCCTTTCCTAGACATAAAGAACATAGACAGTAAATAATAATAGCTTAAGAAAAATAAGGGTCTATGAAAAATCAAGAAAAGTACAACCGTGAGTTTAAAATAAACACTGTAAAGCTAAGTCGAGAAAGCAGTAAGTCTATGAGCGAAATCGCTCATGATTTAGG
>NZ_CAAJGQ010000033.1 GCF_901000775.1 Candidatus Rhabdochlamydia sp. T3358 | reverse complement strand
AACCGCAAAAGATTGCATTCGACTTTAGGATATGTGTCGCCTATAGATTTTGAGGCTGCATGGAATTGTACAGCTGAGAGAGTGATATAAAAAGAAAAGTTTTAATGAAGATATCGCAAGCGAGCCCTGCATAGCTCGCGGAGACGATACGAATGAAGATAGAAAAATTTATGTTCTAAGTGTCTAAAAAATGGTTGCAATATCAGCCTAACGTTCCAGCTATTTGTAGTTTATCTTCAGCTGCTGGAATTAATGGGATATTTAAAGCATTTCTCGACTTACTATTAAACCCTTCAGCAATGACAATGAGGTCTGGAATCTGATGCCCTTCAATAAAGTATCCTTTGTATAAGTGGACGTTTGGGAACGACTGTAAATACTTCTTGAGAAAAGTTTCAAATACTTTTGCTTCTGCGATAGCTACTGAAGACATAGCCATCATTTCATCACAAGTTGAAGGCAGCCTCGAAGGATCTCCTCGTTCTAAGCCATCATGGCTCTTGTTACGGCGATAGCCATCGGCATATACATGAGTTGATCCTTTATAAATTGGCTTAACAACTTCCTTGATAAAAGAATCTGCTAGTTTTTCATCAATTGATGCTAGCTCATTCACTAATGATTGCCTTGCTGCCCATTGTATGTTCCTTGTGTATTCATCTCTGATTTCAAAACAGTCCACTTGATATCCCGACTTAGCTAAGACTGCTGCTGCTAACATTCCGATAATCGATTGCCCTGAAACAACCGCATATTTTTCTTTTAATCTATTCGTTGATTGGAATCTTGAATGAAGATTTGCATCAGCTTCTAAATTTAATGAGAGATTGAATGCGGTGAGTAATGTAATAAAATAGATAATAATATTTTTTCTCATAGACCCAGTAGCCCTCCAATTTTGGTTAAAATCAATTTCCAATTGATTGTACCAATGATTATTCCAAAAACTAAAAGTTGGCACGCTTTCCAATTAATTTCTTCGGAATATAATTTTTGACTCCAAAAGTTTGTAAGGAGAATGCTTGCTACTGATGCCATAGGGAAAATTACTGCATTTTCAAAAGGAAGGGCTTTCTTTGCAGATAAAAGCAAAGATAGCGTACAAAGGAGGTTTGTTAATCCCCCTGCAAAACCAACCATGATTTCTTTACGATTTGGGAACCTGCGATTGGAATAAAGGTAGGCAATAAGCTGAATGCTCAAACATGTGAGAAACATAAATGGGGTAAACCATTCTGAATCAAATTGCTTTAGATCAGCCACCTTTATGAGCATTGCTCGATACTGAAAAAGACATAGAAGAAAAATGTGAAATAAAAACACCATTGAGGCGAAAGTAATCCAAACATTTTTTTCACGTATTTGTTTGACTCCAGTTACACCCCAAAAAAGGCCTATTATCACAAAAAGCAAACCAACAACATGGGCTAGCCCAATAGAAAAACCACAATCTGCTCCGAATAGATAGGCCATTATTATCCCTGGCAAAATAGTCGCAGAGTTTAGAGTTGCAAAAGTTAACCCAGGAGTTCCTTTTTCAACGGCTATACCAAGTGAAAATAGCATTATGTAAAGAATGATTCCTGCACATATCCCTAGAAGTGAAGGATACAATTGGATTGTGAATTCTCCTTTTAAAAGTGGCCCAAGAATAAGAGCAAAAAGACTAGATGCTAGTATTTGACATAGAAAAAAAAGCTTAGCCGTTCCTTCGATATCTATACCCTTTTTTACACAGAAATTAGTCAAAGAGTTAAAAACCCCTGCGATAAGTGCTAATGTTATTCCCATACTAATACAAGCCTCATCATGTAATTTTTCTCCTAATACCGCGTATCTTTACATCCAAAAAATGAAGTCCATTCTCTGCCAACATACCTACTTGCAAATCTCAAAACTCTCCAATTTAAAACCATTTTTGTATTTTTATTAACAAAAAGAACTTTCTTTAAATACCGTATTGAATACCCTATGAAGCTAACTAAATTATTAAATATATTATTTTTACCTTCTTAGCCTTGAGAGAACCTATGAAGTTTGGTCAGTTAATCTAATCAGCAATGGCTTTTAATTTCCAATCTGATGAAGTGGGAAGGAGTTCCTCTAGAAAGAAGAACTCCTAGAAGTGATTTACGTAAAATATTCGTATTCTTGTTATCTAAAAAAAGGATCAAGATCAGCTTTACAGAAACTAGGAGTAAGGATATGTATAGAATTCTTTTTTCATTTATAGTGGTGATTTTATTTTTTCAAAAGGAACTTATATCAATGGAAAACTCAAATTTTTTTAAAAACGCTCTTGAAAATCATAGACGTGATTTTTCACAAGAAATGGAAGGGTGTCTAAAACGCAAAATTATTATTTATCTCGCTGGCAAAATTCCAAATGGAGATGAAACCCCTAGTGATGCATTACATTGGACTAAGCAACATATGGATCGTTTACGATCTAATCTTAGTCAATTTGACGTTGTGCTTCTAAACCCAGCTTTTAAAGATTGTGATCTTACTAACCAAGACACAGTATTTGGTCGAGATATGCATTACGTATTTTCTAGTGATATCATATTTGTAGATGCAAGGGGATCTCGCGGCTTAGGAGTAGGTGCAGAGATGATGTGGGCAAAAGTAAATGGAATCCCAGTAGTTTCTTGGGCTCCGAAAGATACCTATTATAATACAAGCTCTGCTATAGTCTTGGGAACATACGTATCTGATTTCATTCATCCTTTTGTGAATGGTTTAAGCGATAAAGTGGCTGAGAACATTGAAGAAGGAGCTGAATGGATCAAACAGTTTATTAAAGACCCCAATTCTGTAAAAATTAAAAATTCTGATAGCATCCATTCTATTATGGGATACTACAAAGCAAACCAGTTAAAACAAAATGAATTAGTAGAGAAAGATTGAGAAATTTAATTTTTAAAGATTATTTTGTTTAATTGAGCTTTAGTGAATAAGGTTTAGGTTTTACCTGACCTGTTTTGTTTTACTACAACTATCCAATTATGTCTTGCCTATTTTAGCAAGTCATTGGTCCAAGTTTGGTTCCATTTCACTTAACTGCGTAAGTTTAGGTATCCATTGATAGGTTGTGCTAGATCCTTATCCAACCCTGTGTATTCCAGTGTGATAAAATATTCATCCACTTTATCAATATTTATGCAACCATCTAAATCATGTAAATCATCAAGATGAAGCATATGTAAATCTGAAGAACACTCATTCATTGCTAATTTCATTGCTTCTCTTTTAGACCCTGCTGTAACAAGCGTCATAAAGTGATGTTCTCCAATTTGCAAGGGAATGTAATATCCTAAATTCACAAAGTAGAGGTGTGTGTTTTTATTCGGAGGTTTTGTCTTTGTAACGCGGACTTCATACCCATTTATGCTTTCTACAACCAACCACGAGTCAACATGAAGAGATTTTTGTGTTCCAAACCATGCTTTTCTCATTTTTTCGATAGCTTCTTTATCAGTTTTTGCCACGACAAAAACTACATCGTGCACTTCGAGTTTGCCATATTCTGTATGACCTCCCAAACAAAATACTAGCATTTTTGGAGATTCAAAAGAAAATTGTTCTAAATATGCCATTATAACAAGCCTAGTTCATTTAATCTTTCAGCAGCAGAAAAAATCTCATTTTTATATTGACAATTAAATTTAATTTTTACATTGTCAATATAATGCTCAATCGTTCTAAAAGAAAGATCCAATATTCTGCCGCTTTCTTTTGCCGACTTTCCTTTAAGAAGCAGTTTTACACATTCTCTCTCTCTTGGTGAAAGCAACTCAACTTTTTTTATCTCGTCACCAAGACCTATTTCTCTTAAATATTTACAAATCGCATCAAAATCATTTTTACTTTTATGAATAGCACTGATGATAAAGTCATTCCCTATTAGGTCGCCTAAAGAAAGATAGGGAACAGTATCTGATTGTAAAATGTTTCTACACTGTTTCTTAAAATAGCCCGTGAAAGCTTTTAACAAACTAGAATAATTTAGATAGACTTGCATAAAAGATTTTTTTTGATCAGATCTCCCCCAGAATCCATAAAATTCGACAGCATTCTTACTTTCCTCACAATAACCGATCAATGGAGCCATTTGAAAATTGTTTACGAGATATAGAAGAGATTGGTTGAACTCTTCTTTTTGATTCTGCTCAAAGAGGAAAAATCCGGGTTGATAATTACTTGGATGCCTAATGTAGGGATCTTTGATATAGAGCTTCTCATCAAAATAATATTCATCGATGTGAGGACAATCCGTTAACAACACATAGTCTCCGTTATTTTTGATATGAACGTAGTAGAAGCACATAATACCTAAATGAATCAGTGGACGAGTGCATTTTTTCACAGCATCCGAATGTTTAGATAAATCCTGTAAAAGCTGATTGACTTGAGACATAATGACCAAGTGGTAAGTCGTAAAAGAATATTATACTATTTCATCATTTACCCAAATAAGGAATTAAGAGTGTTTTACCCAGATTGAGCAGATTAGTTCTAATATTTTGTCGTCAGCATAACGAATTTCGTCTTCACAACCCCAGTTTTAGGTTTTCTAGCAAGCAACTAGCTCTAAACTTTCCTTATCAGACAACTTAATATGAGGCTTTTTAGATTGCCTCATATAAGCCGCAAAATTGCTTACTGATCTTTTGTCTTGTGTGCTTAATCTGTTATTTTTTAATAGAGATCAAATTATAAAGGACACTCTTTTAAAGAGTGTCCTTTTCTTCTATAGCTACAAGAACCTTTTTATGATCCGAGAGAGATCTTGATAGGTAAGATAAATAAAGAGAGTAACTAAAAATACGACAAAGGGAATAACCAGCTTCTGCATGGTTTTTGCTTTGATGGGTTTTTTAGTAATCCACTCCCAAACAGAAAAACAGATGTGACCTCCGTCTAATACTGGAATAGGAAGTAGATTTAAAACACCTAGATTCAAACTAATCATCCCTAGCCAAAAGAGGGCTTCTTTGCTTCCTTCAGCCCAACTTGTATGCATGATTTCTACGATCCCAATCGGACCTGTTAGAGCCTTTGGGGTTAAAATCCCAGTAACAAGAGCCATGATTGTTTTACCCATTTCTTGAAAGGCGCTTGAAAAAAGCACTAAAGGAGAAGGGTTATAGTTTACTTTACAATCAGCTAAGCTCACGCCTAATCTAAGTTCTTTTTGTTGATCTTGCCATGTTTTTAGTGCCTGGTCTTTGATTTTGGGATCTTCAATGGTGTCAATCATTTTACGTTGTTCTTGCAATTGATGTGTGTGAAACATCTTGATGGATTCTGGCAAGGGCAATTGATTAAACGGCTTAGGTTGTACTGGTTTGAGTAAATGTAGATTACCAGATGTTTTTATTAACTCATCTGTTCCAATGGAATGAACAATTTTCCCAAGTCCACGCCAATCTACTTGATCGATAAATGCTTTATCGGCTGTTTTCCAAGAAAGAGCCTCAAGTGCTTGGCTATCTCGAGAGACAATCATTTGCACTAAATGTGTTTGCAGTTGATTTAGCAACTCATATCCTGAATGAATCCTTACCCCATCAACAGCTATGATTTGATCATTTGCTTCTAAAGGAACTTCTAAAAAAGATCCTTTTTTTAATTCATGCAACTGTTCTTGAGAGTCGTTATTAAAAAAGGAAATTAAGTGATCTACCTTGCAATCAGAGGTAATTTGATAGGGAATAAAATATAGGTCATTTAGCCTGCCTTGTATTTTAGTCTCATTTTGCCAATCGCTAATTTCATCTTTTTGAAAGGTATTTATACGTAAATCAGAAACTTTTAATCTAGGAACTCTTGTTAGAAAGATCTCAGAACCTCTTTTAACTGTAAGTAAAGCTTTTTTTTGATTAATTGTAGATACTAATTGCTGTCTTGAGAAAACAATCTCTCCATCCACCCACACAATGCGATCCTTATTTTCGATCCCGCTATTTTCCATGGGAGAGCCTGCAGGAATACTTGAATTCACAGCGCCAATGCTTTGAGAATAGATTAAAAAGTTAGCAGGTTGCACAGCTTGCATAATCAATCTGCTTCTCTCTATTCCTTTTAACTGATTTGCATCGTTGCAAATTAAAGTAAAAGGATACTGCTTTTGGTCTAGATAATTGATTTGAGTCCCTTGAATCTTAGGAGCTTGTTCTTCTAGAGCCACATAAGCATAGAGCTGTCTAAACTGCGATAGAGGTTTATTATTAATTTGCGTAATGCGATCTCCGGGATAGATTTCTGAAAAGCAAGCTTCTAAATCAGAATCAACCCAACCTACAATTTGCGTATGATCTGAAAAGGAATCTTGTCTTCCTCCAGAGAGCCATAGGACGCAAAATATGAATAAAGCAAAAACTGCGTTTATCAAAGGCCCCATAAAAGCGACTTTAATCCGCGCCCAAGGTTTTTTTGCATAAAAACCATTAGGAATTTGATAAGGCTCTAAAGGACCTTCTTTTTCCATCCCTGCAATTCGTACGTATCCCCCAAAGGGAAGCCAGCATAACTGCCACTTCACACCTTGGTATTGCCAATCGCAAATGGGACTCCCAAATCCAATAGAAAAAACTTCTACTTTCATTCCTTCTTTTCGAGCCATCCAATAATGACCAAACTCATGAATAAACACGATAAGACCGAGTCCAAAAGCTGCTAAAATAAAATAGATCACGCTAGATATCATAATATATGCCTATACCTTTTTAAACAGAGTTTGCATGTAGACGACCAAGTCTATCTGTTTCTAGAATTTTTTCCAAAGTTAGCTCTTTCTCTGGCTGATATTTCATTAATAATTTCTCTAATTTATCTGAAATATCCATCCAAGAAATTTCATCTCTTACAAATCTTTTTACTAATTCTTCATTTACAGCATTTAAATAACAAGGGGTTGTTCCTCCTTGCTTTAATGCATAATAACAAAGGCTTATACATTTAAAGCCAGGATCAGGCGGTAAAAACTCCAACTTAGAAAAATTTGTATAATCAAACCGCTCGATTAGGCCTGGATAACGTTTAGGATGGCTCAGAGCGTATTGAATAGGAACTAACATAGTGGGAGCAGACATTTGAGCCAACATCGAACCATCAATGAATTCAACCATACTATGAATGACGCTCTGTGGATGAACAACAATCTCTATATTTTCAGATGTAATACCAAACAAAAAATGCGCTTCGATCAATTCTAAACCTTTATTCATTAAAGTCGAGGAATCAATGGTATTTTTTACTCCCATCTGCCAAGTAGGATGTATAAGAGCTTCTTTTAGCGTGACTTGAGAGAGTCTATCGCGAGAATAGTGTAAGAAAGGCCCACCAGATGCGGTTAAAAGCAATCTTCTCACAGACTTATGGTCTTTCCCCTCTAAGCACTGAAATAAAGCGCTATGTTCACTATCGATGGGAATCACAGAAGCCCCATGTTCTTTCGCAGTGCGCATGATGAGCTCCCCTGCAGCTACTAGAACCTCTTTATTAGCTAAAGCCACATCTTTTCCTGCTTTTAGAGCACTTAAAGTAGGCTCTATCCCTACGCTTCCAGACATCGCGGATACAACAATATCCGCTTCTTGAAGGGAGGCTACCTCTTTTAGCCCTTCTATACCTGTAACAATTTTTTGTTGAGGCAAGCGTTTTTGTAGTTCAAATGCTTTTTGCTGATCATAGACTGCAACGATCTGTGGTTGCCATTTATGAACTTGTTTCTCCAAAAGATCAATTTGAGAGTGAGCAGCTAATGCAATGGGATTAAAACCTTCAGACTTAAGATGATCAATGACATCTAATGTTTGGGTTCCAATGGAGCCGGTGCTACCTAAAATAACTACATTCTTTTGCTTCATACAGTACTCATCTTAAATTCTAGTATTTTTGTGGTTTAGCTACTCTAAAAAGAGTGACGGATTCTTTTATTTTAATAAACAACAAAGAA
The DNA here is from genome assembly GCF_901000775.1 of Candidatus Rhabdochlamydia sp. T3358. Taxonomy (GTDB): domain Bacteria; phylum Chlamydiota; class Chlamydiia; order Chlamydiales; family Rhabdochlamydiaceae; genus Rhabdochlamydia. Next base: position 25,922 of record NZ_CAAJGQ010000033.1, on the reverse strand, counting down.
GCGCAATAAATAACTGTGATCACAAATACAACAAGGCCAGCTGTTGATAAAGGCACATCATACACAGAGAGAAAATGCCTAGCCATAGCTACACTTACCACAGAAGAAAAAGATCCAATCATACAAGCGTAAATGATCATGGGCTTTAGACGTTTCGTGAAAATTCGCGCAATGAGCACAGGACCGACGAGTAAGCTTAACACCAATAAAACACCCACAGCCCGAAATGCTCCAATTACAGTAGCTGAGGTTAAAATCATTAACAGATAATGAAATAGAGAAGGTCTTACCCCTAAAACTGTTGCAAAGCACGGATCAAAAATAACCATTTTAAATTCTTTGAAAAAGATTCCTACTACAAATACATCCAATAAAACAACCCAAGCAATAAGCTTTAAATCATCCAAATGTAGAGCATCTACATTACCCATTACAGCTTCTATTCCTAAATGTGTACTCCTTGTATACATAGTTACAATCGTCACGCCTAAAGCAAAAAAAAGAGTAAATATAAGTCCAATGCTTGCATCTTCTTGTAACCTTAGTGAATGAATGAGAAATTGTGTGAGTACAGTTGTAAGTATGGCTGTGATAAAAGCTGCTAATAATAAAACGTAGATTCCAATGACAACTTGCATTTGTTGTTGAGAGAAAAAGGCCACAACTAGATAAGCCACGCTAATCCCTAATAAAACCGTATGAGATAAACTATTTGCTAACATAGTGCTTTTCTTTAAGACAAGCAAACTTCCCACAATTGCGCTTGCACAAGAGATTAAGCTCAATACAAAGATCTGCAGCTCATCAGACGCTATTTCTGCCAAAGGCAGCTGTCCGCTAAAAAAGAGAAATAAGCGTTGGATAAATACCGCAAAAAAGGAAAAAAAATCTTTTGCAAAATAGGGATTCATAAAGTTGTTTCCCTTGCCGGAATGGGTTGCAAATGAGGATCTTGTTTAGGATCATTTAAAAGCTCTGTAAGCTGAGCCTCTATCTCTGGACTGATGATGTGTTCCATTTCTTCGGCGCTTCGGTGTACTTTCTCTATACCCTGTCCTAAGTAAACTAGATAAGCTTCCCATAATCTGTGCAATCGTATAACTCTTGCTGCTCTTTGGATCCCATCGCTGGTTAAGTGATACTTAAAACCTGTTTTTTTTAGCCATCCCTGTTGTTTAAGATACCCTAGAAGAAATGTGGTATGAGCGTAAGACAAACTAGACTTTGCTTGTATCTCTTTTTTGGATAACCCTTCTTGGGTCTGCAATTTCCACAGTAATTTAAGCAGATTTTCTTCTTTGCAATTCCATCGAAACCTAGCAATTCGCCATAAGCGAAATATAAAACCTCTTTTAGGGCTAAAAAGTAAGGAGAAAAAAGCTAAAAATATAGCTGCTAATAAAATCATAGGTCCTGTTGGGAAAGAAAACCTCTCATTGCCAAACCATTTAGGTACTTCAAAAGATAAGTAATTGCCTAAAAATCCACTAACAGCTCCAAAAACAGCAGATAAAATAAATATCTTACTTAATCGGTTGCTCCATTGACGTGCAGCAACAGAGGGTGCAATCAACATACCGGACATCAAAACAACACCCACGCTTCGAATCCCAATGACAATCGCTAAGACAAGAAGAAAAAATAATATCGTTTCAATCAACCGTACAGGAGTATTTAAAACCCTTGAAAAATCTCGGTCAAACAAAACAAGAATAATAGGTCGATAGCAAAGCAAGATAATGGTTATAACAGTCAAAGTTAGACCTGTATAAATCCAAATATGAGAGCCAGTCATAGTAGCTACTTGCCCATAGAGAAACATTTGTGCCATTTTATAATAAATGACATTTGTCGTTTGCATACGACTTGCAAATAAAACCCCTATTCCAAAAAAAGAAGAAAGGATAAAGCACAGGGCTCCATCATCTTTTACTCTAGTTAATTTCTGCATCTTTTCGAGAAACCATAAACCTATACAAGCAGAAATAAATCCTCCGATTAAAACGCTTAAGGAAACCAAATCGTATTGTCCAGGAAAAAAAGTGGATAAAAAGAGTAAAGATAAAATAACCCCTGGATAAGCCGCATGAGATAGCGCCTCTCCTAACAAAGAGCGCTTGCGCATAAGAACAATGACTCCTACAAGAGCGCTTGATAAACACATCAGCATGCTAGCAATTGTTGGTGCTTGCAGGACAGGATCAGAAAAAAATTGCCACACAGAAGATAAAATCACGATACCCCTGTAGTCTTACTTTGTGTTAAATGAGCCGCCTCATCTAATAAAACATGAGATCTTCCAAAAGTACGCATAATCATATCAGAACAAAAAACCTCCTGCACAGGACCATTTGCAATCAAACAAGTATTTAATAAAATGGCCCAATCAAAATAGGTCTTTACAGTTGATAAATCATGATGCACAACAAGTAGGGTTTTCCCTTGTTCCTTGAGCTTATCCATTAAAACCACAATGGCTCTCTCTGTTGCTATATCAACTCCTGCAAAAGGCTCATCCATTAAATAAAATTCTGCTTCTTGCAGAAGAGCTCGAGCAATAAATAGCCTTTGTTGTTGCCCTCCAGATAATTGACTAATCTGCCTATCTGCAAAAATAAGCATCCCTACTAGTTCTAGTGCTTTTTTTGCAGCTTCTCTATCCGCTGCTTTAGGCCATTTCAAGTATCCTATCTTGTTATATCTACCCATTAAAACAAGCTCAAAAGCTGTAATGGGGAAATCCCAATCCACAGAAGAGCGTTGCGGCACATAAGCAATTTTATTACGAGATTTTTTGAAAGGCTGGTCCAAAAAACTAATGGTACCTGATAGAACATCAACCATTTCTAGCATGGCTTTTAAAAGGGTGCTTTTTCCTGCTCCATTAGGCCCAATAATTCCCACGAGTTTGCCTTTTGGAATAGTTAAGTTAATATCCCAAAGAACCGCTGTTTTTCCATAAGTCACTGTAAGATTTTCTATCTCAATAGCATTTTGCATGTAAGCCCTTAATTTTTTTCCCATTCTGAAAGAATTGCGCTTGTATTATGCCACATCATATCTAAATAATTATCAGCCCCACTACCCTTTCCTCCCATTGAATCACTATAAAGAGGAGATTTAGCCATGTGAACCTTGAGGCCTTTTTTCTGACAATCGTGAATAATCTTATTCAATGCATCTCGATTAACACTGGACTCAGGGAAAACCGTCTGGATGTGTTTTTCTAATAAAAAGTTTACAATGTATTGAATGTCGCTTGAGCTTAATTGACCATCCGGAGCTAAACCCTCTGGTGCATTTACTCGACTTTGCCAATACTCTTCATCTGGATTTGCCAAATAGGCTCGCGTAAAATAATTAAATGCATCATGACTTGTAACAAGATAACGTTGAGATGAAGGGATTTCATGCATCGCATCGCAAATCTTTTTATCCATTCTTTGCATTGCTTCTAAGAGATTCTCTGCATTATTCTTATAAAATTCTTCAGAATCAGGATCCAATCTAGATAATTCTTGCACGATGGGATCTATGATTAGGCTCCATAATGAGATATCCATCCAGATATGAGGATCTATTGTCCTTTCTATATAAATCATTTCTTCTGGAACCTGATGAGCCACTATATCTCCTAAAGCAATAGCATTCTTATGATTAAATAGGTGATTGCTTAAGCTAGCTCCATGTTCCAAGCCTAAACCATTATAAAACACAACAGTTGCCATCTGAAGCTTTTCATCATCCCCTTTGACCATTTCATAACTATGAGGATCTATTTGACCTGAAATAAGAGGCATGTGTAAAATTTTTTCTTTCCCAATTTGTCTTACAATATCATCTATCATGGCCACAGTAGACAATACTTTAATTTTATCACTAGTTTGCATCCACTGATTAAATACATTTGAGGATACCCCGGTTTTACTACAACAAGACAACAGGGAAAGACAAGTTAAACCCCCTATAAAAACAAAAAACCCGACTATTCTTATCCACTTATTAATCATTTAGACCAAACTCTAACTTTTTAAAAAAAGTCATTTTATCAATTACTGTCAGATTAGTAAACCTGTAATTATTTCTAAGCATTGAATAATCCTAAACCCTTATCCATTCAAAATTCAAATATAAAACTAAAACACTGAAGGATATTAGCAAAGTCAACAAACAAATGTCCTTATATATAAACGGCTTTGTTTTCAAATTGAATGGGAAGAAATTAGCAACATTTGTCTTAAAAAACTAAGCAGAATTTAAAAAAAATCTGAATAGATTAAATCTTCTTAGAGATTTCTTGTAAAATACAAATAATTATTGCAAAAAAAGAAACTTGTCATAAAATTAAAGGAAATTACTTTTCTATAAATTTAAAAGCCGTGTAGAGGATCTTAAATATTTAAAAAAGATAAATTCATAACTGTATTATAGTTGCCTGTAAAATTAAGATTGAAAATAAAGAAACAATTTAGTTTAATCTAAAGACTCAAAAGAAAACAATTTGCAACAAAAGGGACGCCTCTTATGAACCATAAAGAAGATATAGTCGAACATAAAACAAAAAACTTACGAGAAATTGAAGACGTTATTGCAAAAGCAATTAAAAAAGTCAATGGAAGAAAAGAGAACGATCTCTGTAAGTATTTACCCATGACATCAGGTGGCTATATGCATCATTTTACTTTAAGAAAAATGAAAACCCGCCAACCTCATGAACTTGGTTCTATGCTCGAAAAGTATATTATTAACTCAGAAAGACCTGCTGCTGTCCCTCCTAAACAACGCGCTGCTAGAGGCTCTCGCAAACGTCGTGATCAACTCACCTTTACCCGCAATCAAATTGAAAGAATGCTTAATATTGCTCGTTTAGCTGGAGATAAAGAAATGGTTTCCATTTTAGCCCCTAAAAAATCTTTAGCAACTTGTAAAAGAGAATTAATCGCCTCTATTCGCCATTCTAGAGTAGAGCCTGATTTGTGGAATGCTTATGTAGAGGCCCTCAATACTCAGCAAAACCCTCCTACCAATGCTTCCCTAATGGATATCCTCTCCGCTATGCAAGGCAACAAGTAGTTCTAATTAAGCACCTGTTTGTTGATTTTTTAACAACTTAAAAAGCAGGTGTTTTTTCTTATTTATCTCATTTTTAATGCTTTATATAGATAATTGGTCTTTTAAAAAAAATATTTACTTAAGTAAATAAACTCTTAATATTTCGTAAATTACCCTTGAAAAGAAATAAATTTGTGGTATAATTTATTAGTTATAACGTAGATTTGAAATGTCAAACTTTATTTGCTTAAAATCCTTTTAAGCCTATCGCAATCGACTTTTAATTTACAAAAAAATTGTTTTGAATCTTGTCTAAAGGAATATATATGTCAGAAACAAAAAAAACCGAATTTGGAAAATGGAGATCTTTTCTTTGGCCGGTGCATAACTTCGAGCTAAAGAAATTACTCCCTATGTTCCTCTTATTCTTCTTCATTAACTTCAACTATACAATCTTGCGAGATACTAAAGATGCGCTAGTTGTTACAGCTCCAGGCTCTGGCGCTGAAACCCTTCCCTTTCTAAAGGTATGGGCGGTTCTACCCATGGCCGTTCTTTTTATGATTGTTTACTCTAAATTGAGTAATATCTTTAGCAAACAAAAGCTTTTTTACTCCACGATTTCTTTTTTCATTGGGTACTTTGCTTTATTTGCTCTCGTATTTTATCCAAATCGTGAATTTTTCCATCCTGATGGGTTAGCTGACAAGCTACAAGCAATTCTTCCTCAAGGTTTTAGTGGAATGATCTCCATGTTTAGAAATTGGACCTTTTCCCTTTTCTATGTAATGGCAGAATTATGGGGCAGCGTAGCTATATCTTTACTCTTCTGGGGTTTTGCTAATGACATTACCAAAGTATCTGAATCTAAGCGTTTTTATACTTTATTTGGATTAGGGGCAAACGTAGCCATGCTCTTTTCTGGCCCTGCTATTATCTACTTTTCAAATATGCAAAAAGGACTTGCTGCAGGAATTGACGCTTGGGGGATTACCATAAATTACATGGTTGGCATGGTCTGCGTCTCAGGGCTTATTATTATGGCAATCTATAGATGGATCGATAAAAATGTCTTAACAGACAGTAGATTTTATGATCCTAATGAGCTTCGCCGTGCAAAAAAGGAAAAACCCAAAATGTCTCTCAAAGAGAGCTTTTTATTCCTAACTCGCTCTAAATACATTGGTTGCATTGCCGTTTTGGTAATTGCCTATGGAATTGCGATTAATTTGGTAGAGGTGACCTGGAAAGGGCAGCTGAAGCTCCAATACCCTAATGGCAATGAATATCAAGCCTTTATGGGACAGTTTTCCACAATTACAGGAGCGATAACCATCTTTATGATGTTATTTGTCGGAGGTAATGTAACCCGTCGTTTTGGTTGGAAAGTCGGTGCTTTGGTTACTCCGATTGTTCTATTAATTACAGGGGTAGGCTTCTTCTCATTTGTGATTTTCCGCGATTCTTTATCAGGGATGATTGCTCTATTGGGAACAACACCTTTAATGCTAGCTGTGATATTTGGAACCGCTCAAAACATCATGAGTAAATCTGCTAAATACTCCTTATTCGACCCTACAAAAGAAATGGCCTATATCCCTCTTGATCAAGAGTCAAAGGTTAAAGGAAAAGCTGCCATTGACGTTGTAGGAGCTAGATTAGGTAAATCTGGTGGCTCACTTGCACAGCAAGGGTTAATAGTAGCCTTTGGTTCTTTAGGAGCAGTTACTCCTTACATTGGTGGTATTTTGTTGGTGATTATCCTTGGTTGGATATTTGCAGCAAATTCTCTTGGTAAGCAATTTACAAAATTAAGCGCTGAGAAAGATGAGCAAGCCAAACTTGCAGCTGAATCTATTCCAACAGAAGCAGCTGTTAAATCAAATGTAGAGCAAGAGGTAACTACTAGTTAAAGTTTTACCTTTTATTATTTGATAAAAAAACCCCTTTTTCTGTTCATACGGAAAAGGGGTTTTTTATTTGAATTGAGCACTTTAACCAAAAGTAGTAGAATGGCATCGACTTTAATTCTTTAGGACTTTCATGTTTACATACAACCGCAAACAGATTCGCAATTTTTCTATTATTGCACACATCGATCATGGTAAATCCACAATTGCAGATAGATTATTAGAAATTACCAATACCATTTCTGCTCGTGAAATGCAGGATCAAGTTTTAGATGATATGGACCTAGAAAGAGAGCGTGGAATTACGATTAAAGCTCACCCTGTTACGATGTATTACCTGGCAAACGATGGTGAGCTTTATCAAATGAATTTTATAGATACTCCAGGACATGTAGATTTTTCCTATGAAGTATCTCGTTCTCTTTCTGCTTGCGAAGGCGCTTTGCTTGTTGTTGATGCAGCACAGGGAGTACAGGCTCAAAGTTTAGCAAATGTGCATTTAGCCATTGAGCGCGACTTAGAAATCCTGCCTGTAATCAATAAAATTGACCTTCCCTCTGCTGATGTAGAAGGGGTAAAACAGCAAATTGAAGATGTCATTGGATTAGATACATCTCATGCCATTTTATGTTCTGCTAAAACCGGGATAGGAATTAAAGACATTTTAGAACAAATCCTCATTTTTATTCCCCCTCCATCTGAGCCTGTCGATGATACACTTCGTGCATTGGTTTTTGATTCTCACTACGACCCCTATCGAGGCGTTATTGTCTATGTACGTGTCATGAGCGGAGAGATCCATAAGAAAACCTTGATTAAAATGATGGTTACAGACAAGGTCTTTGAAGTACTAGAAGTAGGTGTTTTCTCTCCAAAAGAAAAGCCTGTTGATGTACTAAGACCAGGAGAAGTGGGTTATCTTTTAGCAAATATTAAGAATACAGCCGATGTAAAAATCGGTGATACTGTTACCTCTTCTCGCAAACCTGCTATTGATCCTTTACCTGGGTTCAAGATGATTTCCCCTGTTGTTTTTGCAGGTATTTATCCAGTTGATTCTTCCGATTTTGAAATGTTAAGAGACGCTCTTTTCAAACTCCAACTCAATGATTCTGCTTTGCATGTAGAACAAGAAAGCAGCATGGCTTTAGGATTCGGCTTTCGTTGCGGGTTCTTAGGTCTTTTGCATTTGGAAATCATTTTTGAAAGGCTTCAAAGAGAGTTTCTCTTAGACATCATCACAACAGCTCCAAGCGTCGTCTATAAGTTTACCCTAACCGATGGTAAAAACCTGCTGATTGATAATGTAGCACATTATCCTGATCCTACTTTTATTGAGTATATTGAAGAGCCTTGGGTGATTTGTCATATTATGACTCATTCTGAATACTTAGGTGCTATTATGAGCTTAGGAATGGATAAACGTGGAGAACTTACCAAAACAGAAACAATCGATGCAAAAAGGCTACTATTAACTTATAGATTCCCCTTAAATGAAATTATTACCGATTTTAATGATAAACTGAAATCAGTTACTCGAGGCTATGGCTCTTTTGATTATGAGTTTGAAAAGTATGAGATCAGCGATATTGTAAAATTAGAGATTCGTGTTAATGAAGAGCCCGTAGATGCTTTTTCCTGTCTTGTTCATCGTACAAAAGCTGAAGGCAAAGGAAGAGCTATCTGTAAAAAACTAGTCGATGTAATCCCCATGCAACAATTTAAAGTGCCTATCCAAGCTGCCATTGGAGGGAAAATTGTAGCCCGTGAAACCATCCGTGCATTGACTAAAAATGTCACTGCTAAATGTTACGGCGGAGATATTACACGTAAACGCAAGCTATGGGAAAAACAGAAAGAGGGTAAAAAGAAAATGAAAGAAATTGGCAAAGTTAATATCCCTCAGTCTGCTTTTATGGAAGTGCTTAAAGCTGGTGATTAATTTAACAAAAACACCCAGATGACCTTATTGGGTGTTTTTATTAAATTAGAATTATTCATAAACTCTTTTGCCTTTCTTCTACTTGTACTCTTCCTTTAGAGAAATAGAACAATAAGATAAATCCACCCGTTCCTAGACAAAGTGCTATGGGAATTACCGATATACCATACACAAGAGCATAAGGTACATTAGGTCCGCCCATAAAATTAATGATGCCACCTATACTAGCATGAAAGGCATAGCCAAAGATCATAATGATCATATTGGCAACAGCTGTGGTTAATCCAGCCACCTGCTCGCGTACATAGGTTGAAGCTTTATAAATAGCTAAAATTTGATAAGCAGAGCACATTCCCACTAAGATAAAGCTCGCAGTAAGAATGCCAGGTGACAAATGCCAGAAAAGCATAAGGAAGAAACTGACAGCCATTGTGATTCCAGATCCGATAATTGTGCTTAGATTGCCCACTTTATCAGCAATCAAACTTAGCACAGGAGCTCCAAAGCACATACCCATAAAAATCATCGATGGTATACTAGCAGCTATTCTCCCATCAAACCCATAGACCTGCTTTAAAAATATAGTCCCCCATACATCAGCAAATCCTTCCAAAGGACCCACCATCATCCCTGCAAAAATACAGGACCCAATAACTCTCTTATTGCTTAATACTTCTTTAATGTCAGAAAGCACTGTTTCCTGTGAGCATTTTTTCATATCAGGAACGATCCAATAGGTAATAATTGCTAGCAATAATCCTAATACAGCAAATAATTGTATAACTGTTTGATAGCCAAAAACTTCTTTCATATAGCTCATAGGTCCTCCTCCATAGATTGCGCCTATTAAACCTATGGTTACAGAAAGACTTAACATACGAGGAAACAGTTTTTCATTAAACGTCATCCGAATGATCTTAAAGACTCCTAAAATCGCTGCAGAAGAACCAAGCCCTATTAAGAACCTTCCAGCAATCGGATAAACCCAATGCTTAGCAAAAAGAAGAGGCATTAACCCTACTAATGTACAAAGTATACAGGCCGTCATGATTTTCTTTGGACCATAGCGATCCAGCATAATACCAATGGGCAAATGCATGAGTGAATAACCAATGTAATAAACTCCAGAAAATTGACCAAAAGTTGCTGCACCTATGTCAAATTGCTGCATAATATCGTTCAACATAATGTTAGGCATAACTCTTAAAATATATTGGTACGCATAAAAGATGGATGCAACAATCCATACCGCCCATGCAATTGCGCGAGAGTTTGAAGACAATGCGTTCATAAAAATAATCCTTCGTCAAGATTTAGACTTTAGTTAGTAGCAAAAAAAATAGAGAAATCAAACATATAAATCTGTGCCTATTGGCACAGAAAAAGAGTAAAGAAAGAAATAGAAGCAACTTTTTCTGATAGATAAAAGTTGGAATGTAAATAGTCTTTTTTCGTATTCATGAAAAGATTCATATCACACCCTAGCAAAAACCAACAAGGGGAAAAATTATAATAGCCTATAACTTACGTATATTCTCGGCAACTTCTGTGGCATTTACTGCAGATACAACCAAATACTTATGCTCTTGAAAAAAAATTTGGCAGGTTTGAATATTTAGCCGTTGCAGTTTTTGAGTGATGCTTTCGACGTCAATTTCAGGAAGAATTTTTAATAAAGCATCAATGTAATGCCCTGTACGCTTAAAAGCGTTAAGCTTACTTTTAAAAAATTTACTTAAAAATGTGCAATGAGAATTATCTTCAATAGACACCGCTTTATAGGTTCTTTGTTTACTTTTAATTTCTTTTACAACTTTTTTGGCTAGTAATTTAATCTCTTTCTCATTGGATAAACAGTAGACGGAATCTTTTAATGATTCTTTCTTACTTAAGATTTTAAAAGCTGCCTCATCTAATTTATCATTGGAGCATTTTAGTAAATGCGGGAAATAACAAATGATATCATCTTGTAGATCTTGCTCTTTAAATCTAGCAATCAGATTATCAGAATGCAAAGCACCGATAGAAAAAATTAATCCCTTTCTTTCCTCGTGTAATCGCAATAAATTCTCTATAATGGTTTTCATTCTATAATCTTCATTTTGAACTATAGAAAAGTCTCTTTCTAAAAGATTACCTGAAAGCATATGGCTATAATCTTTGCTATTTATATCAACGCCTTTTATAAGGACTTTAAGCTGCTTTACCTCTTTGATTATATCTTTCAATAATAAAGATGCAGGCAGACCTTTAATTCTCTCTGCTATCTTACCAAAATCTTTAGAAGAAACATGTAACTGGATTAGATGAGCTAAGTCTTCAAAGTTTATATCGCTTAATTTATCATTAACCTGAACTTTTGCTTTTTTAAAAAACTTTTTTACATCAGAACATATTGTATTATCGCCTTTTAAAGAACACTCATGCCGAGCTGCTATTTCACTTTCGGTTAAATCATGACCAACTCCTTCCAGACATAATGTGTCTTACCCTTCTTTAACTAACTCAGGCAATAATTGCTTTACTAAATGCTTGGGAGTTTCATCCCAATGGCGCTCAAATATAACAACAATCGGTAGTGACATGGGTTTTTTGCCTTCTACGTAAAATTTAAGTTTTTTAACATTGAGATTTTGATTCCAAATCTTCTTCTCTGGTTGGGCTAAGAGGTTTTCTCTATCTTATTCCAATCGGTATGAAAAAACTGCCCGCGTGGTTTATCAGTCCTTTCATATGTATGTGCTCCAAAGAAATCTCTTTGTGCCTGAATGAGATTAGCTGGAAGATATCCACTACGATAACCATCAAAAAAAGCAAGTGCTGAACTAAAACAAGGAATAGGGATTCCAGCTTGCACAGCGGTGATGATTACCCTGCGCCAAGAAACTTCGGCATTGACAATGGCCTTTTTAAAAAAATCATCAAAAAGCAAGCTTGGTAGATCTGCATTTACATCGTACGCTTTTTTAATATCATTTAAAAATCCACTTCTAATAATGCATCCAGCTCGCCAAATAAGCGCTATTGATCCGTAATTAAGATCCCATTTCATCTCTTTAGCAGCAGCTCGCATCAACATAAAGCCTTGCGTATAACTGATGATCTTAGAGGCATATAAGGCTTGTTTTATATCTAAAATTAGCTGTTTTTTTGTACCGGTATAAGAATTGGTAACTTGAGGAAATAATTTCTGGGCTTGCAAGCGCTCTTCTTTTAAAGAAGATAAGCATCTTGCATAAACAGCTTCGGTAATTAAGCTAACAGGAACTCCTAAATCTAAAGCGCTGAAACCTGTCCATTTCCCCGTACCTTTTTGATTGGCTACATCTAGAATATGATCTAATAGCAGGGTTCCATCTTGCTCTTTTTGTAGAAAGATTTTAGCTGTGATTTCAATTAAGAAGCTATTTAAATAGCCTAGATTCCATTCTGCAAAAATATCATGTAATTCTTTTGGGTCATTACTAACAAATGTCTTTAGTAAAAAATAAGCTTCTGCAATCAGTTGCATATCTCCATATTCAATCCCATTATGCACCATTTTCACATAATGACCGGCTCCTCCTTCTCCAATCCATTCACAACAGGGAAGACCATCTTCCTTTGCTTTTGCAGAAATATTCTGAAAAATTTGTTTAAGGATGGGCCATGCTTGCTTGTTGCCACCTGGCATAATCGAAGGCCCAAATCTTGCTCCTTCTTCTCCTCCAGAAATCCCTGCGCCAATGAATAAAATTCCTTTTTTTTGCAAAAAATCGGTTCTTCTCTTTGTATCGGGATAGTGACTATTGCCTCCATCGATAATAATATCGCCCTGTTCTAGAAGAGGTAAACATTCATCGATTAGGTCGTCAACGGGACTACCTGCTTTAACCATGAATAATAATTTACGCGGCTTTTTCAAATTAGCAATCAGCTCTTTTAAGGAATACGTCCCTATGATTTGGGTTTCTCCAAGGCCTGATAAAAATTCTGTTACTTTTGTAGTGGTGCGATTAAATACAGCAACTCTATAGCCATGGTCATTCATGTTCAAGACAAGATTTTGTCCCATAACAGCTAACCCTATTAACCCCAAATCAGCTTTAGCCTCTGTCATTATTACTCCTTAAGAGTGTTTCTTCATATAAGCTTTTTAGTATACAGAATGGATGACAATTATTCAATCTTCAGACAAACTACTCTTTTGTCCTCGTAGCTCAGGAGGATAGAGCGGCCGCCTCCTAAGCGGCAGGTCGTGCGTTCAACTCGCGCCGAGGACATTTGTTGATCTTAAAATAGTTATCTACTCCTTGAGCAACCCCCAAGGCGATTTGATCAAGATACGCTCTTTGTCTTATTTTCTGTCTTTCTTGGGCGTTGGTAATAAAGCCTCCTTCAACAAGCACAGCGGGCATAGCAGTTTCGCGAATAACATGAAAGTTACCTGCTTTAACCCCTCTTGAATTAGCTTCTGTTTGATCGATTAGTCTAGTTAGGACACAATTAGCAAGCTGTTGGGAAGCTCTATTACGAGGAAGGGGTTTTGATGAATAATAAAAAACCTCTATCCCTTCTGCTTGTCTATTTTTCGAAGAGTTAAAATGGATACTTACAAAAATGTCCGCCTTGACCTGGCTGGCAATTTCCACACGCCGAACTAAAGGTATAAAGATATCCTTAGAACGGGTCATTATTACACGATAACCCAAATCCTCTAGATGTTTTTTTGTCAGTAAAGCGGTAATGATATTCACTCTCTTTTCTAAAAAATTGCCAAAGTTAGCTCCACTATCTTTTCCACCATGCCCAGCATCTAATACAACAAGAGGTTTTACGCATCCTGCTACTGTTGCATCAGAGTCATCAGGTAAAAATAAAAAAGAGAAAATAAACCCTACGCAAACTTTCCAGCGTATAAACCTAAATCTTTTCATGTAACTCCTTATCTCAATTGAAAACTGCAGTTTCGCAAGCTAGCTTAGCTATTAAACGATCATCAAATACTACGGACTGTTGAGAAAAGACCTGATAAGTTTCATGTCCTTTCCCTGCAATTAATACAATATCTTTAGAAGTACCTCTTTCTATTGCAGAAAAAATAGCTTCTTTACGATTTAAAATCGTTAATACTGTTTTTGGATTTTTACATCCCTTTAAAATATCATTTACAATTTCTTGAGGATCTTCTTGCCTAGGATTGTCTGTAGTTACAATTACAACATCCGCTAATTTTTCTGCAATACTGCCCATTTTAGCTCTTTTTTGACGATCTCGATTACCTCCACATCCAAATACAACAATTAATTTACCTTGTTTTATCTCTTTAAGAGCAGATAATACGCATTCAAGAGCATTTTCGGTATGAGCATAATCTACAAAAATGTGAAGGCCTTTTGAATTGTCCACTTTTTCTAAACGCCCCGGCACCTGATTAAATGATTTTAGGGCATATATAATTTTTTTCAAACAATATCCGTGAGATAAGCCAACTCCTACTGCAGCAAGAAGGTTATACAGGTTATGTTTGCCAATTAAATGAGAGACTAGTTTTGTCTTTTCTCCTTGATAATGAACAAAACATTCTATGCCCTCTGGAGTCAAATTCATCTGATTTGCATATAGGTCTGCTCTAGAATCCATACCGTAAGTGAGTAGATGGGCTTTAGTGTTTTTCATAATCTCTTCTACATAACCACTATCTAGATTAATAACAGCCGTTTTTGGGCCTTTATGTGCTAAGGGATTGAGTTGTGAAAATAATTTAAGCTTCGCCTGTAAATAGTTTTGTATAGATATGTGGTAATCTAGGTGGTCTTGGTCAAGATTTGTAAATACGGCAACATCAAATTCCACCTCCTTCACCCTACCTTGGTCTAAAGCATGTGAAGATACCTCCATCACACAACTTTTACATTTAGCAAGAGTCATATCATTAAAGAGTTTGAAATTAGTTAAAACATCAGGTGTAGTATGAGTAGCGGGGAAATGATGCTTCCCAATAATCCATTCGATAGAACCAATCAACCCACATAAGCTACCGAGCTTATCTAAAATATGTTTAACAAGACAAGCTGTTGTTGTTTTGCCATTTGTGCCTGTAATACCTACTAGAAATAGTTTTTCATCAGCAAGATGATAATACTCTTTTGCAAGTAGAGCCTCTATTGCATTCACATCAGGGTGGATGATTTGTACTACATCAGATAAGAAAGGATTATACAAATCAGTTAAAACAGCAGTAGCCCCAGCATTAATTGCTTCTGGAATAAACTCTGTTCCATCATGGGATAAACCCTTTTTAGCAATAAATAGATTGCCAGGCGCTACTAGTTTAGAATTTGCACAAATCCCTGTAATCTCTATTTCTTTTACACCTTTACATGTCTTTATTTTTAGGCGCTTAAGAAGATTTTTTAATTTTATCCGTTCCATTTTTTATATAATTCCAGTAAAGATCGACTCTCTTTTAGCCAATCCCCTTTTTCTTTATCATATCGAGGATCTTGAGGAGAATACCCATGGGGATCGTCTGGGGGTATACCAAGATATTCTAATGTGCGCAATCCAATCTCTCTAAAAGCAGGAGCTGCGCACCTGCCTCCGTGCTGGTTTCTTCCTACTCCAGGAATATATTTGTATTCAGGCTCATCAATCACAACCAAAAGCACAAAGCGAGGAGAAGAAACAGGAGCAAATCCAATAAAAGAAGAGATATGATCCTTTTTGGAATAGACCCCTCCTACAATTTTCTCAGAAGTTGCTGATTTTCCGACTTCGGTATATCCATAAATGTCTGCTTTGGCAGCTGATCCTCCTGGCTTTGTCACATATTTTAAAGCTTGCAAAACACGCTCTATAATCTCTTGTTCTAGTAACCTAGGAAAACCTTTTACTCTTTCTTGAGTTGTATTGTCAAAAAGAACTTCCTCTAAACCTTCTTTTTTTTTTCGAATAATTTTACGTACTAAGGTAGGTTTTACATCTTTTCCTCCATTAGCCAAAATAGCATATGCTCGTAGCATTTGTAGGCTATTTGCGGTAATATTATGACCAAAAGCCATGGAATAAGGCGTAGGAACAGACCAGTGCGCTTTTCCATTTTTAGATTTCTTTCCAGGCACAGGGAGGAACCCTGCGCTTTCAGAAGGAAGCTCAATCCCCGTTTTTAGACCAAAGCCAAAAATATCTTGCAGAGCATCTCTATACCATTGCTCTCCAAGCTCTGTAATCATTCTTTCCACTAGAATAGCCATATAAATATTTGAGGACTTTTGTAGTGCCATATACATATTCAAATAAGAATGAGAGCGCACGTCACGAATAGGTTTTTTTTTGCGCCCAGGAAAGGTCTTTCCTATCACTTTGATTTTTTCCTCTGGTGCAAATAAAGCAGGCTTGCCTTGTCTTTGTAACTCTAGATTAGCTCTAAGAGCTAGTGCTACTGTTAGCGGTTTCATCGTTGAGCCAGGCTCAAAAGGATCTGTAATAGCTTTTACTTTTGTATGCTCTATTAGATTTTCGTCATTAAAATACTTTTGACACTCTCGAGGATCAAACCACGGGTACTGCGCCAATGCCCAGATTTCTCCTGTATGAGGCTCCATTAAAACAGCCCACCCGCTCTTTGCATTAGCAAGTTTTACAGCCTTATAAATTTCTTCTTCTACTAAAGCTTGCAAATGATGATTAATCGTTAAATGTATATCCGCTCCATTTTCTGGTTCTGCAATGACCTCTGCTGTCTCCAAAGAATGACGGGGTGAGCGTAAAATATAACGCTTCCCCTCTTTACCTTGTAAAATGGTGTTAAAAAATAACTCCATGCCACCTGTTGGTATGGTTTTTTGACTCTTTTGATCTTTTTCTTGTCGGACCGTATGCAAAACTTGGCCTAGTAGTTTTCCAAAAGGATAAGAGCGTTGATAATCTTGAATAAAAAAGAGTGCATTTCGGGCAATTTTATGTGTTTTAGCAAAGCTAAACCACCACTCTTGAAGCATGTTTTTTTGTTTTTGACTCAGCCACATCGCAAGCTTTCGTGAACGAGTATTGAGCTTCAAGTGCTCTTGGAGCTTTTCTGCTTCTATCTTATTTAAAAGACAAATATCAGCAATTTTATCAGCAATTTCTTTTCGATGAGAGCTAGGGATGGATTTAGGGTCAGAATATAAATGAAATTTTAAAATATCGATAACAAAAGTTTGAGGATTTTCTGGATGTCCTTTTTTTAAAGCTGTATTAGAATAAAATACGCCTCTTTTACAAGGCTCTGTAACCAGCAGTTGATGTTGAGTACGAGCCATTTTCTCCCATTTCTCTCCTTCTATAATTTGCAGATGAAAAAACCGAAGAATAAGTACAGAAAATAAAAGAAAAAGTCCCCCAAAAATCCATACTAGGCGCTTGTAAGCTACTAGCCAAGGCAAGGGATTGTTATCCAACATTATTGCTTAGCCCCAATCGCAAGATTCCATTTAAGGATGGGAAGGTCTTTTTCTTTTTCTATGGGGGATTTTGGTAAGATAACCGCTTCAGAAACGGTCAAAACCTCTTGCAAAGTTGGATATTTTAGATGACTAAATTCACTACAACGCGCTAGCTGCATAAGATGTTCAGGACTCTCAAAAAGATCAATCTCATATTTTAAGCGATTATTTTGTTCCTTTAACTTGTTGAGTTCAGAAGAGAGTATAGGAATTTCTAACCGCAGACGAGTCACTGCATTTTGTGTATTTACATAAGAGCAAAGACAGCATCCAAAAACCCCTATACAGCAAGCTAATTGAATGAATACTCTCTTTAACATGATTGTTTGATCCCTATATTTTCTCCGCTACACGCATTTTTGCACTTCGAGCTCTAGGATTTGCACGCATCTCTTTTTGAGTAGGAACTACTGGTTTTTTTGTCATTAAATGCAAAACCGGCTCAGAAACACGGGATTTAGATCGATCCGATGCTTGCCTAAAAATATGCTTTACGATACGATCTTCCAAACTATGAAAGCTAATAACACCCATAATACCACCAGAGGAAAGATATTGGATTGCTTTGGTAATTCCTTCGGTGATTCCTTCCAACTCATGATTTACACACATGCGCAAAGCTTGAAAAATCAAGGTTGCAGGATGCAGTTTGCCTTTCAGAAGCGTCTTCAAAGAAGAAGAAATGGTATCAGCCAATTGCGTTGTGGTTTTAATGACTCTCTTGCGTCTTTCTTCCACAATCGCCCTAGCAGCTCTTTTCCAACGCGGCTCTTCGCCTAAACGAAATAGCTCACCTAATTGTTTTTCTGTCCAATGGTTTACAATTTCCATGGCAGTAAGAGAAGATGAAGGATCCATTCTCATATCAAGAGGCCCCTCCTCTGAAAAACTAAAACCTTTACGCCCTTTGTCTAGTTGCATAGAAGACACTCCTAGGTCAAAAAAAAACCATCCACATGTTGAATGTTTCTTTCGTTTAAATACTGGTCAAGGCTTGCAAAATTCCCTTGAATAAGCTCTACCTTATCTTTCCAGGGCTCAAGCACTCTAGATGCAATCTCCAGAGCTTCCGGATCTTTATCACAACCGATAAATCTCTGAATCTCTGGATGCGCCTCTAAAATGGCTTTGGCATGCCCCCCTGCTCCCAACGTTCCATCAAAAAAAGTGGACAGTTGTGAATTTTGAAAAAAGTGTAACATTTCCTCTACCAGAATCGATACGTGTTCTATTTGCAGTCGATTATGCGTCATCCATTTCCTCTTCTGGTTTTTCGAGTAAAGCAAATGCTTCTTCTGTTAATTTGGCTAAATTCATATCCACATCTTTACCGCTTAGCACAGCCTCAAGCTGTGTATCGTATTGCTTTTTCGGCCAAATTTCAATTTTATTAAGAACTCCTGCGATTACAATTTCAGATGTAATTCCTACCGCTTTTTTCAAAGTTGGCGGGATATGCACCCTTCCAATTTTATCGCATGTGGTTTGGTATAGTGTGGAAAAAAACAATGTGAAGAATTTTTGATACTGGCCCAGGTGCGATTTTTGCTGAAATTTAGCCACAATTCTTTGAATATCGCTTTGACGATAAATAGCTAAACATCCCCCTAATCCAAGACCTAGACTAAACTCTAATACACCATTTTCCACCAAACCAAAGCGCATCCCTTGAGGAAGGACAAATCTTCCTTTTTCATCAATTTTAGTTGCTGTTGACCCACTAAAAAAGAACTTGTGCATAAGGGTACTTGGCCTACCATTCCCACATTTTCCCACAATCTATCACTAAAACATAAAGTTGGCAAGAATCTTAAGTAAATTTTAGTAAAAAACGTCGTTCTAAAACGCTAATTGTTAATTATTAAAAATAAATTATTATTAAAGGGAAATTGGTGGAAAAGAGATTTTTTCTATCCTAAAACCATCGATCTATTGATAATTTAAACGCAACATGGCAAATCTCTTAAATAAGAGTATAAAACAACTTTAGGTAAACAGTTATGCCGCCACGTACAATTGACAATTTGGGAATTGAGGTTTCGACTCGTTATGCAGAGGACTTAAGAGAGCTCGATCAGAAACTGCTGATTGAAGCTCGCGGCATTCAAGAACAGACAGAAATAGAGATTACCCATCCCTTTTTTCTAACAGAGTTAGAGATTCTGCTCGAACCTCAAAAACAACAGACTTGGGCAACTTTCACTCCTCCTCAAGGATATTCCGAGCTAAGAAAACGATTTTTTATGTTTCAGTTGATTCCTTCTTTAGGATCGGAGGAAAAACATGAAACACAAACACAAAAGATCGTTTCTCTGAAAACCTTTTCCAGAAAAAAAAGAGATGATCAACAGCAAGAAGAAGAATCAGATCATTCCGATCCTGAAAAGGAATATCATGAAAAAGAGAAAAAAACACTCATCTCTGTTTTACAAACCATTATGCATTTAGATAAAGAAATTCAAGAAATCAACGCTCGAAGAGGGCAATATCATAAAGGCTAACTTACAACCATGAATCAAATCGATTGGATATCTATATTAGGATGGAGTGACGAAGAGCTCTCCGATTTACGTTTTGTCGGCTACTCTTATATCAAACAAGGCAAATACGATATTGCCATCACTTTTTTTGAAGCACTTATTACTTTATCTCCTTCTTCCATTTATGATCTTCAAACCCTTGGTGCTTTATATCTACAAAAAAACAATAACCTAATGGCTTTAAATTACATTGAAAAGGCGCTTAAACTCGATCCTCTTCATCAACCCACTCTACTTAATCGAGTAAAAGTTCTATTTGCTTTGGGTTATAAAAAACAAGCATTAGCTCAAGCAAAAGAACTCGAAAAAAGTCAAAATCCTGAAATAATAAATCAAGCTACAGCGCTTGTCATAGCGTATAGCTAATTTATGCCAAACGACTTTGAAACCCTTTTTTTTAAATAAAAGAGTTTAAACTATTTTTTTTCCTTTCCTGCCATTTTAAGACTTAACTATTTACCTCTTTGATCATCCAAACCTGAGCAAAAATCTATTGCCAGCTTTGTTCATCAATGTTAACTTGACGACATAAAAGATAGCCCAGAAGTATCTGTGGAAAGTTTGTTCATAAGTATAATTAATTAGGAATCTATGTTGACAAAAACACCGCAAGAAGCATGGTCGGAATTTTTAGAGACTGTTGAAAAACGATGTTCTACCACAGAATTTCAGAACTGGTTTGCTCCGATTCGCATACGAGAAGAAGTTACTGAAGAACTCTGTCTTGAGGTGCCAAACATTTTTGTTCAAGAATACCTCATTAATAATTACAAAAAAGAACTCAGCTCTTTTCTATCAGTAAAAGCAACAGGTGAACTTAGCTTATCTTTTACCATTTCAGAAACAAAAAAAACAGATCCGCTACCACAATCTCCTTTGACTCTAACTGCCCCTTCTTCTCAACATACCGTAGAAGTAAAACTCAACCCTAATTATACATTTCAGCATTTCATTGAAGGTCCTTCGAATCAATTTGTAAAATCTGCTGCTGTAGGAATTGCCACTCGTCCCGGTAAATCTTACACTCTTATGTTTATTCATGGAGGTGTGGGCTTAGGTAAAACCCATATTTTACATTCGATCGGTCATCAAGTAAGAGAAAGACACAAAAAGCTACGCGTTTATTGTATTACCACAGAAGCTTTCATTAATGACTTAGTTGATAACTTACGGAATAAATCTTTAGATCGCATGAAGCGGTTCTATCGCTCTTTAGATGTTTTACTCGTAGACGATATTCAGTTTTTGCAAAATCGCCCTAATTTTGAAGAAGAGTTTTGTAATACTTTTGAGAGCTTAATCAATCAAGGAAAGCAAATTGTAATTACTAGCGACAAACCTCCAGGACAACTCAAACTATCTGAAAGATTGATTGCAAGAATGGAATGGGGACTTGTAGCCAATGTAGGAATCCCCGATCTAGAAACACGAGTAGCCATCCTGCAACACAAAGCAGAACAGAAGGGATTTCGTCTTCCTCAATCGATTGCATTTTTTATTGCAGAGCACATCTATAACAACGTACGCCAACTTGAGGGTGCTATCAACCGCCTCAATGCGTATTGTCGCTTGATGAAACTTGATGTCACACAAGAAGTTGTAGAAAGCACCTTAGGTGAGTTATTTCAAGCCTCTTCACACAAAAAAATCTCTGTAGATAATATCTTAAAAAGCGTAGCTACCATTTTTGGAGTACGCATTAGCGATTTAAAAAGCTCTGTTCGCTCAAAAGATGTTTCCTTCCCAAGGCAAGTTGCTATGTATCTTGCTAAAGAACTCATTAATGATTCTCTTATGCGCCTTGCTTCTGCTTTTGGGGGGAAAACCCATTCTACCCTTTTACACGCCTGGAAAAAAATTGCAGGCCTTGTGAAAAAAGATGAAAGACTACGTCGTCAAATCGACATGGCTAGACGCAATCTAGAAGCTTGAAGGTCCAATCAAGGTAAACCCCATTAAGGTTTTAGGGTTCACTTTTTTTACTACTTGCAGGCTTTTTTCATAGCTCTGATCTTGTCGAAAACCTATTAATAAAACATGACTATTTCGCAGCTTCTTTAAAAAAAATCGCCTATGCGGCACATGTAAAATTTTACTTATTTCTTTTGCTAGTAAAACGGATAATTTTTTATGTCTATATAAGTTAGGTACAATATAATCAGGTAAGGAGAAGTCCTCTCTTATATACTGATAAGCCATAAGCGCTGCCACGGCTGGAACTCTGTAGTATTGTCCGTTGAGAATCTTTTCTAATAAAACACAAATAGGTCCTTCTTGCTCACTGACATATGCTTGTTTTACGCTGGCTTGCTGTATACAAGACAAACAATAGGGCTCAAGGCAAGCAGAAAAGCAACAAGAGCACCGCTCTTCTTTTCCTAAAATATCGATTAAATCAAAACACTCTTTACAAAAGATGTGTTTTTTAGAATGACAGAGTTTATGGCAATAGATGCAAATAGAGGGATAACAGATCTGTTGAATGGTGCTTGTTAAATTCTTTAAAAGAAATCTCATTACAATACTCTTAAAAAAACACTCTAACTGGATTTGTTTCCAGTTAGAGTGTCTGTTTTAACTAGTCATCGATTTTTATAACAACTTGTTTTGTTTCTAGAATATTTCCAGAGCTATCTCGAGCTTCTACTGTATAAGTATACTCCCCTGATTCAAGCTCTAAGGTATCCGTAAATTCCTTAGGCTGCCCTTTAAGTATATATCTTATAAAATTACCATCGCGAGAAATTCTATAGACCTGAAGTCCTTCATCTTCATCCAAGAATTCCCAGCTAAGTTTGACTATATTTGATGCATTTACATAAGATCGTAAATAATTTTCCTTCATGACTACAATCTCTCTAACAGCTGGCTGTATTTCCAAAGAGCTCCCATTTTCATCCAGAGGTTCTACTTTATAAGTATAAGTTCCTGGAGCAAGAAGCGTTGTATCTGAAAGTCTAGTAGTGTCTTTAGATACTTGCATTATGCAAGTGTTATCACGATATACGTTATAAAACTCAATAGAACCGATCTCCTCTCCTAAAAATGCCCAGTTTAATTCAAATACATCTGGTGTGATTTTCTCTACTTGTAAATAAGATGTGGTAACTTCAAATTCTACAGAATACGGTTCATATTCCCTGTCATTTTGATCATTGGCAACTATTTGATAAACATGCTTTCCCAAAAGATTTTCTTCTTGAATGTTAATTATATACTCTCGTGTATCTGCGGGTAAAACAGTTAGAGGTTCATTACATATCAGAACTTCATAGTTTTTTATATCTTGAGCACTATCAGGTATCCAAGACAATAAAACTTCATTTGTTGAATTGCGTTTAACTTGAGCTTGTAAAATAGGCTGCTGTTTTTCTTGTATAAGCACCTGGTTTTGCAGCGTTTTAATTTGCTCTAAGAGTAAAGTGTATTTATCAATAGATACTTCATTAAGAAGTGTAAAAAATTGCTCTGCTGCATGCAGAATTGCTGTTAAACACTGTTTTTCATCTATAGTTACACATTGATCATCTATTTGAAATTCAACTGTATCTTGTTCTTTCTTCTGCAGAGAAACTACTATGGGTTGATCTGGGAAATAAACCTTAGCTTGACCTTCTTTTACATATTGAGCAACCATTGTGAGCAAATAATCCCATAATATGCGTACATTATCAAAACATCTAGGAGATAGCAAAGATTGGCCGTTGGCTACTACATCAATCATTCCATTTAACATTTCCACTGACTCATCATCCCAAGTAATAATAGAGTTTTGTACGATAACACTACTTGGTTCTTTTTCACTAATAGGCGTGTAATGCTCTTCCGGATGCTCGCTTAAATCATTTAAATCAGATACCTCTTCTGAAAGAAGATGGGTATAGAGTGCAAACGAATCTATCCCCTCTGCTGACTCACCATTTACTATAAATGGCTGACTATACAGTATGCGATGCCCTCTGGGAACAAACACTAAGATCCGATAAATATAATCTTGATCAGACTCTACTTCATTGTCCTCAAATGAGTTTGTATTAAGAGTTGCTAGAATTTTCTCATTTCTTAAAACTTTATAGGTAATTTCTTGATTTTCAATAGTAACAGGATCCCACTCTAGCAAAATTTTACGATCTGCAGTTGTTGCTTTTAGATTGGTTATCATGTTAGCGCCCACTTTTAAGGGCATACTTTCTTCTCTATTACCTTCGCTGTCTGTAAAGGCAATTTTATATTCAGTCCATACACTCTCATCCGGTTGATGGGTAAATGTAGTAGAATCACCTTGTGTAACTAATTCATTGTTTTTATAGAACTCATACTGCTTTGTATAAGCAAAAGGCAGCTGAAAGCTACGATCTGTGATTGTTTTCCATGTAAAAGTGATGAGATCCATCGAATTCTCTGCATTTGAAAAAGCTAAAGATAAAAGCCTAAGAGGTCTTAAGCTTTTTTTAATATCATCACGAGTAACTATTGGCCCTAAAACTGTTTTTGCTTCTTGAGAGGGCGTATTTATAGAATTTAAACCCCGTTCTATAATTGGAGATGGATTCAAAAAGTTTTCCATACCTAATGTAGAGGGTTTGTGTTTCTGACTTCTAAAATAATCTCTAAATAGCTTGGGAAGGTTCAGATGTTTTACTATGGATCTAGTAGCTGCTCGGATCCTTTGCGCTGTTCCTGCTGCGCGTCTTCTTCTTGTAGGCGAAGGAAGAACTTGCACTTCATATTTCTTACCCAATGGATATGCTTGCACAATATCTAAGGGTTTATTTAGACCCATATTCTTTTTATAACCTACTACTAGTGGTATGTTGTTTTTTGCCCTTCCTTCAATTTGCAAGAATTTTATACCTAATTCAGCATTTGAACGGGTTTTACTAATGGGGTTTTCAGCTACTTCTTTAATCATATTTTTGATTTCAATATCTGTAGTTCCTCTTGGGAACATACTTTGTTTTTCTTTTACAGATCCATCGTGATAGTCATATGTATGCCTTCGTAATATATGTTCCATTCCTGTATTTGGTTGATTGTCAATGTTCCATTGCAATCTAAAGTGCCTAAAACTTTTCAGTGTTTCTTGAGGATTTGTACAGCTAAGGGGGCTATAATTAGATTTGAGACCCTGCAATAATTTATAACGGTCATTGCTCTGTGTTGGAGTAGGAGCATATGCAATAGGCAGGCCAGCTACAGGAGGAACTACGGGTTTTTTCTCTACCTTTACTTGTTTAGGAGGACTAGCTTGAGCAGCGGTAGGAGAGGGCCGTTTTCTGCTTGCATCTGTAGATTTTCTCCCCTCAGGGCTTGCATCTCTTGCACTTAAGGAAAGCCGTTCCAAATTTGGCGCTGTTGCAGTTGACTCTTGTGGAACCTGTAAACGCCTTGGAGTAGGTCCTCTTCTTTTTGGTGGTTTCCTACGTACTCTAATTAACTTTTTTTCTTGTGGAGATGGTTGCTCTTCTTCCACAGTCTCTGTATATATCACCTTTTCTTGTTCCACATTTGGTTGGCTACCAAACACAAAAGCTGTAGGTAAAATGAATAGATAAAAATTAAAACGAACAAACAACTTAACTATGAAATTAATAAACATAGCGCACATGCCTTTTTATTTTTTTAAAAAATTTATATTTTGTAATTATTTTATTAAACAGATGAATCTATCTTAGTTTATTATTAACACAGGTTAAATTTATAAGACTAAGAATTTAAAATGATTAGATAAAAAACATATTCTTTTAATATATTTAAAGTTTTATAAACAGTTATTATAAAAATCACTCGTAAAAAAAATAAAGGTTTTTAGATGAAAGAAAAAGCACTCTAACCAGGAACCTATCTTGAATTGAATATTAATTTTCGCTATGATGCATGATCTTTTTATTTTTTAACCAAAGACAGATGACATGAGCAAGCAAGGATTAAATGAAGAACAGTTTAAAATACTCGAACCCCAAATGGAAAAATGGGTAAATCGCAATCATTATGGAAGAAAATTAGCGCC
>NZ_CAAJGQ010000032.1 GCF_901000775.1 Candidatus Rhabdochlamydia sp. T3358 | reverse complement strand
CAGGAATAGACATTTCTGCTTTAGGTCCTCTTAGAGATTTGCCTTTGGTAATTAAATGTTGCTCCCATTGCTTGTTGAAATCCTTCCAAAAATCATCCACAGAGCAGTATAATTCAATAAGCGTTTCCATTTTTGACCTCTTTTGTTGTTGTTTTTTCTCAAACGAAACTTGCACAACATTAAGAGGTCTTTTTTACACTGTTTTTTTGTCTTATCTTTCCTATTCTTAGTTAATTAAACTCAACATTGGGGTTATAGAACTAAGCTCTTTGTTGGTATTGTCGAATATGGTCCAACGGTCGGCGAACCTAAATGGCACTATTACCCTTAATGCAAAAGCTTGTTGCAATCAATTTAAAGCCGCAGATAACTGCAGTTTTGATTAAAGCGATTTTTAGAATACAGAGAAAGATTGCACAGGTTTTCCTAATAAGCTGCGTTTCTTCCAAAAACGAAAGAATAAAGCAATTTGCTTGGTGCAATTTTTTAGAAAGAAATGTACTTAAAAAACATGCTTATAAATACTCAAGAGAACTAAATGTTACTCGACTTTAATGAATTAAATACTATATAATTAAAGCTCACTTTATATCAAAAGTAGTCTTTTTAGACTATTATGAGAAGGTGCTTCAAGAAAAATTAAACACGGAGATGAATCATGGCTTTTCCTATTGAAAATGGAAGAAACTTAGCAGGGGTTAACTGGGCTAGAAATCCTAGACAGCAAGAACAAATAAATTTTACAAAGAATGTAACTGATTATGCCTTGACAAAGGTTCAAGAGACAGTAACTCCAAAAGTAGAACAAGCCGTTGCAAATAAATGCCCACAGGTTCCAAGGCAAACAGTGCAAGCCGTTGTTGGTTTTACTGCAACTCAAGTAAAAGACAAAACTCAAAACGTTGCAAACAAAGTAATTGAATCAAACTGGTGCTATGGGAGCGAAGATTCCTGTATTTCACGTACAGTAAATCGCAGATTTAAATAAACTGTATTCGGGGTCTGTTATAGACCCCGTGGTCTTTAATGCATAATAACTGTACTATTCAGTCTGACACTTATATAAAAAAATTTTTATCAATAGACATTTGATCTATCATCTTCTGAATATTTTCCTTAGGTCTGGTCCATACTCGAAAAACCCTTAAGGAAGCACCCTATGAACAGGGCACGAGGTTTGTGAATTTTTTTTAATTTGACGACATTGGGCATTCACTCCTCCTTTGGTTTCTTTTTTCCTTAAAAATACCATAGGATTTGTGACCATCTTCTGACCACTTTAAATTTTAATCTATTTGTCACACTTCCGTGTTGAATGGGCCAGCATTCATGTTAACTTGAGCTGCAATCTTTGGGAATATGGCCTAAATTAGACGCTTACTCCCACTGCGTATATTTGAACTTTTCTTCTTTTGGTAACTTAACAGGTTCGTATTCAGATCCAGGTAGGTCTGTTGATAACTCTTCTGAACAGGTTATTACATCTTCTTTTCGTGCTATTTCATAAAGTCTTCCCCATTTATATTGATGATTCATCCAAAAAATCACTTTCATAACCAATCTACATACTGTCGTGAATCTGTTAGCTTGATCACAATTGTCTATATCTTTCTCGTATATAAGAAAAATCTTCCTACAAAACAAAAGAACACTTTTCTTTTCATCCGTGTTAAATCCTATGCCATTTTGCTTCATTTTCTCTCTAATTTTTATAGCTTTTTCTGCCATAGAACCGATTCTAATCATTCCGGTATAGATCGCTTCTTGATTAGCGGATGGAGGAATTCTTTTATCATAAGCATATTGAAATCCCCACCAAGTAAGGCCCGCATCTAGATGCTCAGTAGCAGCTAATAGTTCCTGATAGTTTTGGGCTTTATCTATTGCCGTTGTTAACTTTATCGATAAAGGTTGTTGTAACTGTTTTTCATAAGAAAGCCATTTAGAGTGATGATTGACCCAGAAAATCATACTCATGACAAGTCTATATATAGTCGTTAATGTATCTGCTTGTTCACAATTAGCTCTATCTTCTCTATATAAACGAGAAACCTCCTTAGATAACAAAGTAACAGCATTCTTTTCTTCTGGAGTGAACTTGATGACATTTTGCTCTATTCTTTGTCTAATCTTCATGACTTTCTCTGCGACAGCACCAATGGGAATCGTGCCCTGATGCATCGATGCTTGATCGATAATAGCAGCGTATTGACAGCCCCAAGAAGAAAGTCCTGCATGAAGCTTTTTAGCGATAGGCAATAGTTCTTGATAGGTTTGAATATTATGTAATGCAGTTTGCAAACTTATAGTCATATTTTTTTACTCTTATTGGTTATCTTGTTCTCTATTATATGTGTAAGCAAGTCGGATTAGAGCAGGCAAGGCAACCTCTCTAATCAAATTAAGATTTGACACTGAAGGAAAAAGAGATTGTAGCAGCGCATGCATTCCTACATGCCCTCCAACCCATAAAGCAGCCAAACTTGCTTCTTGGGTTACTGCTTTAATCCTAGATCCCACATAGAGAACGGGTGTTGGTAAAACAATATTGCTAAGTAAACCTCTTTGCGGTACAGGCATTTGTACCTCTGTTAAGGATAAATTCCTACGAGAATATTCTATACAATTATAGAATGCTTGCATTCTTCCTTCCATGCCCATAACATAACGGACAACCTCTCTTTGACGAAGAATTTCTTCTATTTCCAATGGTCGGTTTTCTTGCAGTACTCTTACAAATGCAGCCCACAGTTCTCCTAATCTACCAGCATCAAGTCTAAAAAACACCATTGGATCTTCATTTCTTTGAGCAATAATTTCTCTATAGATTTGATCTATCATCTTCTGAATATTTTCCTTAGGTCTGGTCCATGTTTCACTTTTTGAAACTTTTTCTGCCCAATCTATTAGCTTTTTTCGAGGGACCTCAGAAAAAATAATATCGGCCTTCCCTTCTGATGTTTTTGTAAGGTGCGCACTTCTAATAAAATATCCTTCTTCTTCGACCGTCTCAATCACAAGCGATGCATGTCCCATCCAGGTACAAGGACACTCATTGCTATTATCGGCATTCATTAAGGTGACACACCAATGATTCATATCTAAAAGAAGCTTTTCATCTAAGACACTCTTTTGGTCTATTACCTTTTCCTTAAATTTGACATAACAGCTTTTCTCTCCACTTTGTTCTTTTCTAGGATAAACATGAGGATACCTTTCTTTTATCCACTCTATTCCTTCTGATAAGGATAATTCACCTGGAATTGAAAATTTTTTTACAATAGCATTCCCTGCATATGTTGTTTTATACCATATTTCTTCACCTACACGAAAAAGAGTAACAGGATTTTCATATTTTACTTCCCAAGTGTGCAGCTCTTCTTGGTTCTCTATAAATGCAACAGAGTTATCTTCGTGAAGGATCGGATACATTTCTAATAAGCGATTAATTGCTTCTTCTGGGGTAAGCCAATCAGGCGGATTGATCTGGCTTATGATGGTTTCTTTATCGTTTATAATGTAACACTCAAGTTGATCGTTACTGCGGGTAAGATGAGCTTTACGACCATCCTTTAAATGCCAAGTATGGATTTCTTTTCCATATTCTATGAATTCAACACAATTGCTTTCTGAGAGGCTAGGGCATAATTCCAATAAAAAGTGAATTGCTTGTTCCTGGGTAAAGGAAGCAGGAGGATCAATATCATTTATAGTAATAGCACCATTGTTAGTTATAAAATGGCATTCAAGTTTACCATTATTGCATATGAGATGTGCCTTATCCCCGTTTACTAAGTTCCAGGTGTGAACTGTGCTCTCCTTTGGAGCTTCTTGTTGTATTGGTACCTGAATCTTTGCTGCTTTTGCAGGTGCCTCTGTTTGTGGATATAAATTATAAAAGCTGCTGAAAATCCTAGAAATTGTCATTTATACCTCCTTGATTCCTTATTAAAAGAGAGCTCATGCTTATTAAAGCAATAAAAAGATATTACATAATGGCAAAGAAGTATTTTAACATAAAGTGAAAAAAATCTATAAATGTTCTTCACATAACTTGCAAGAGGGTGTTTGCTTAAGCAAGGGATTATTTTTGAAGCTCAGATAAAAGATCTTTATCTTTTTCTTAAAACCAGAGAATCTTTCAGCCTAAAGAGAAAAACTAGCTTCACACCTGCGGTGCAATGACGGTGCAACGTTTTACCAATTTATCCATTACCAACCATTAAAAACCGGTAGCATTTTTCTCTCACCTTACTTATTATACTACCCGTAGCGATTGGATAGTGCTGATTGTTATTGACTTCCCGCGCCCTCATAACCCGCCGGTCGCAGGTTCAAGTCCTACTTGCCCCACTTTTTTAAATTGCTCTCATAACTATGTTTTGAAGGCATTTATGTTAAGTTGAGACTTGATAGAGAATAGCTACTTAAGTAGCGTGAACCATTCTTGGACCACTACTGCACAAACGATCGCGAATGAGTACGACAGATCACACATTAAATGACTAAGCGAAGAGGAGCACTTTCTATTTATTAGCCCTGCTTAAATGCAGGCATGAACTAATTTAGCCAGCGTTTTCACCGTGGGGTTCTTACTTTTCAAGGTATGATACATCGTTGATCTGGCCATATCATTTTCCTTGGCAATCTGCGTCTTATTCACAGCTTCCAGATAAATACGGATCACTTCAATTACGCCCTCAGAATCCCCATTCTTGAGGCACTCCCAAATAGCGCGTCCAATCAACTCTTCATCCAATAGCTCTTCCCTTGGATTACTTTGTCGAAGCCCAGTACCTTTTTTCAGTTTCATTTTTGTTTCCTCCCAGTAAAAGTATAATCTGCTTTTCTGGAATCTCGGCATAGTAAACACGTCTGCCGTTCTTCCACCTCAGCTCACAGACTTCATCACTCAATTCCTTGTGATCCCCGAAATGCCCCTCAATCCTGGATATTGGCTATTCTAGAGCGGACCTGCACTTGACTCTTAGCTGGTTCTTCATCCAGCCATTTGTCGTAATCTGGGGTATTATAGATCGTATAAGCTTTTTCTTTCATTGTATGATATATTGGACGTTTTGTCAATTGAATAATTGTTATTCACTGTCTATCAAATCTACAACCTCTACAGATTCCACACCTGGTGGATCATCTACAAAAGAGATGATACTTTTTGAACAGTTCAATAAGCTTTTCCATTTCTGACCTCTTTTATTGTTATTTTTTGACAAACGAAACTTGTACAACATAAAGAGGTCTTTCTGCTTTTTCTGTCTTATCTTTCCTATTCTTAGTTAATTAAACTCAACACTGAGGTTAAAGGCTCTGTACAGGACATTTTTTTTAAACCACTCTTAAAACACACCTACAACGTGTTTTTTTTCTTAGTAAGAGCTTCAGGTACTCTAAAAGCTCTTTTAATCTATCTAAAGGCTGAGATAAGCATCTCTTTAGTCTTTCAAAGCCTACTCTAAAAAT
>NZ_CAAJGQ010000031.1 GCF_901000775.1 Candidatus Rhabdochlamydia sp. T3358 | reverse complement strand
CAGATTGAGCACACAAGGCATAGATCAGTGAGTAACTTTTTGGTTAATACTCTTTGTGGAATTGCAGCTTATATGAGGCAACCTAAAAAACCTCGTATTAGAATGTCTGATAAGGAAAGTTTAGGGCTAGTTACCAGCTAGAAAACCCAAAACTGAGGTTTCTACTAACATTGATGCTTCCGTAGATGAAGCCTTTGAAGAACATATCTCTTCTATCAAAGAGTTTATGCTAGAAGATACCTTTCCAAATATCCCTATAAAAGAAAACCCTTCTTTTACAGAAAAAGCAAGAGATTTAGGTGCATTTTTAGCTCATGAAGCTTTAGACGGAGCTTCTGAAATAGGTTCTTGCATACCACAATTTACACAAGAGATTCAAGAAGCAGGAGCTCGGATTTTACCAGAAAATACCCCTTCAGATGATTTTTCATTAACCCCTATGGAGAACTACGAAAGTTTAGTTGCAAAAGGTCATCAGAAAATCGATCAGATCTTTTCAACAGACCATTCGGAGTGCTATACTCCAGAGGGGAAAAACAGAAAAAATGATTTTGTCATTGGCATGTGTCCTCCTCCTGGAGTATTAGGAGAAGTTTTTAGCGACATTAATAAACTATTAAAAGCAGGGCAAGCCCTAGATCGAGCAGGTTTTACCAAGGCTGGAAGAAGCTTAATGAAACATGGAAACAGAGAAGGAAGTATTTTTCCAAAACCATTAGGCAACCCAACTGCGATGAATAGACGAGGAGAAAATATTCTCAGGGAGATTTTGAATGATCCAAAGAGAATTATTCTCAAAAATAATAAAGGCGGCATAGAAATCTACGCTCCAAATGGAAGAGGAGCATATTTTAGAGAAGATGGAACTTTCAGAGGATTTATTGAGTATGGTCATAAATAAAGGATTTTGCACAAAAATTTGCGGCGATGTAGACCTTGAAGGAATGGTTATTTTAGTTTGTTATGATGACCAAATCATTGCTGAGATCAATTATGAAAAAGGCATAGATAACATGGAAATTGAAATTATTCCTTCCCAAGAATTCATTTTCCCTCTACAAGATTTTCTTAACGTATTAGAAAAAGCAAAAAAGCTTGTCATACAGTGCGCCAAAGAAGATGAGCTTAGAGAAAAAGAATAATTTTTCCAAAAAATTAGATTAGTTCCACTTGGGTTTTTAGAGTTAGATAAATAAATGAAAAAATTTTGTATAACTATAGCAAGTCTCCCTGATAGAGAAAATCTTGTGGCCGAAATCTGTTATGAAGGAGTTCAGTGGGTCGAAATTTCTCAAGAAGCAAATGAATCAATTATTCAATTTTACTCTCACCCTAGACAGGACTATTGGGAATTTGTTTTGGATGAAGCGTTAGAAGCTCTAGCACAAGCAAAAAAAAGATTGCTGGACTTAGAAAAAAGACGAACGTGATTTAAATTAGTAATGATAAAGGCTAAAGGATTTGATATAATCATTTCAAGCGATACACAATATGAAGAGTTGTGTGCAGAAATTTATTTTAATAGAGAATTTGTTGCAATAATTACGCAAGAACAAGGAATCGAGAATTCAATTATTGAGATCTATCCTCCATTAAGTATAGAAAAATGGACATTTAGTTATTTAGAATTTATTGAAGCTTTGAAAGATGCAAAAGCGAGTTTAGTAAAGATGGAAAAAGAATCTTAATAAAGCCTAGAAGTTTATAGATGATGCCTTTTAAGAGGTTTGCACAGAGTCTTTATTGTGAAAAAAAATTTAATATTGAATTAAGCAGTGATTTAGATTTTGAAGGTATGGTTGTTGAAGTTTGTTTTGATAATCAAGTAATCGCTACGTGTAATTACGAAAAAGGTCAGGGCTTACGCATGAAGAATTTTCTTTGCACCCACCAGAGCTAATAAATCATCTTTATGACATGATAGTTGATTGCATGCCTTTCTTTTGGGTCTGGTAAAATCGAAAAATGCATTATAATCGATGAAGAATGAATAAATCCTTCCATTTTATACTCCTTATGAAAAAGGACCAGGTCATTTTTTATCTCTCAATTATCAAGCAAAATCTTCATGCGTTGGCCCTGCGAAAAAGGTATAGATAATATAGAAATCCAAATCCTATCACAAAATACAGACTCTCAAGAATGCATTTTCCCTCTACAAGATTTTCTTAACGTATTAGAAATAAGCAAAAAAGCTTGTCATACAGTGCGCTAAAGAAGATGAACTTAGAGAAAAAGAATTTTTTCAATAGTAGTATTAAACGCGCAGGGGCTGATTTTATTTTCGCGGTTCCTCTATTATTCCCTTAAAAATTTAAAGAGATTCTTCATGGAAAGAGGAAGTATAAATTTTAGAATGGGCTTTTCAAAACCATTAAAGTTAGAAGCAGCAGAGATCGTATATGCTCCCATATTTTCAAAAATGATCCAATCTCCCATATTAAGCGAGGGAAGATAACAAGTTTTTAGAATACAATCCATCCCATCACATGTAGGACCCCAAATGCTGCTTTTTTGCAATTTATTTTCAGAAGATGGTTTCATCTGATAAGCTAAGGGCGTAATAACAGCGTGATCAAAGATAAGACAGTTAAATGAACCATATAACCCATCATTAACATAATACATAGTATCTTCATTAAGAAAAGACAGCTCTCGTTTAGCGATGATATTTGTACAGAGCCGTACTGCATTCAACTTAAATTCTTTATCGTAGTTTCTATTTTGTCTAGACATATAAAATCTCCTTCTAAATTGATTTTATTTGTCTGTTTTCTATCTGTCTACTAAATGGTAGCAAGGTCAGTTTCCCTGGATCTGGGATATTAAAGCCATGCAATGAAGAATTATATCGTTTAAAGAAGCAACTAGCTGACGTTACGATGGAGAGAGACATCCTAAAAAAAGCAGTTGCCATCTTCTCCAAACCAAAGAGTTGAAATTTGAATTTATGAAGACCCATTCTAAAGAATTTGAAATAGAGAAGATGGCTCACATTTTAGAAGTTTCCAGGTGTGGGTACTATGAGTTTTTAAATAGAGTGATTAGTAAAAGAAACGTGGAGAATCAAGAGTTAATCAAAGAAATTAAAAAAGCTCATAAGAGTAGCCGAGGAACTTATGGGAGCCCGAGGATTCACGCTAAGCTTCAAAAGCAGGGCATTTCCTGTTCTAGAAAAAGAGTTGCTAAATTAATGAAGCAAGAGAAAATACAGGCTAAGATGAGAAAAAAATGGAAGGTGACTACAAGGGCAAGCAAAAAAGAGATAATGATAGCTCCTAACCATTTGGA
>NZ_CAAJGQ010000030.1 GCF_901000775.1 Candidatus Rhabdochlamydia sp. T3358 | reverse complement strand
CCATTGTTGCAGATTATATAAATGCGCAATCTACCATTAGCTTATTTCAGAAATTAGAAGAGCAATATCCCCATGCAGAACGCATTATAGCGATATGTGATAATGCAAGTTATTATAGGTCAAAACTGGTTTCTGAGCATCTCAACAACTCTAGAATAGAAATCAAGTTCTTACCCCCTTATTCTCCAAATCTTAATCTGATTGAACGACTTTGGCGATTCATGAATCGCAAAGTTCGAAATAATCAATATTATGAAAAATTCGTAGAATTCAAGAAAGCAACTCTTAGTTTTTTTGAAA
Source organism: Candidatus Rhabdochlamydia sp. T3358 (assembly GCF_901000775.1). GTDB lineage: Bacteria > Chlamydiota > Chlamydiia > Chlamydiales > Rhabdochlamydiaceae > Rhabdochlamydia. The sequence goes on along the minus strand of NZ_CAAJGQ010000030.1, from coordinate 2,546 downwards.
ATATTTCCACTTTCAAAGAGGAATTAAAAAGTCTCCTCTCTAAAAAATTTCATATTGTAAATCCTTAATTCTAAATCTCTAGAGTATAGCTTTAGTCAAATTCAGTAGGAAGTAAGGGAGAGGAATAATGACTAAAACATTTTTTAATTTGCAAATCATTAACTCTATTAACGGATAAAGGAGGTATATTTTTTTCAGGAAAAAATTTTAAATTACTAGTCTCAAGCGTTGTTTTTTTTACTCTACCACCTATGATAGAGCATAAAAAAAACAAATCGTAAATGTAAGGCCATTTTGATAAAACGGGATCTTTCCTTTTATCACACACACATATTAATTTAATTATGCTGCATTCAAAGCCAGTTTCTTCTCTTATTTCTCTCAGCATATTTTCTTTAGGGGATAGATTAACATCTGCCCATCCTCCAGGTAGAGACCACAGGCCATCACTTCTTTCTTTAACTAATAGTATCTGATTAGATTCAAAGATTGCTGCCCTTACTCCTACTTTTGGAGTTATATATCCTTTATCTTTTGAAAATATTTCCAATATTTCGCAAGGCGATTTAGAAGAATGTAAGCTAGCCAGTTCTGCACTTATTTCCATTATCCTACTATATCTTTCATGATCAAAATTATCATTGCAAAAAGTTAACCCTATTTGACTTATAGCTTGCAATTCTGTAACTATTCTAGTTATTTTATTATTCATTCTGTTTTAGCATCCTATAAACATCTTCTAATTCTATCATCTGCGTAAAATCTAATCTATTTCTTATTTCATTGAGCTGTTTGCAAATCGACAATCAATTTTGTACATATTCCTATTTGCTATTTTATCTTATAGATCCCCTTTTTTTAAAAAAAGATGTTAATGACAAGAAAAAGACTTAGTAAAGTTAAATGTTTTTATATGTTTTGTGATTGACTATTCTTTTTATAAACAAGAACCGTTTTTTAAGAAATTGACTAAAAAAACCTCTTTTAATGATCTGTGAGGCGTTATTTTTGATCTTACATGTAAAATTATACCTAAATCAATTCATTTGATCCTATAGCTGTTTAAAAGCGTTTTCAGAGATTTTGTAAAATCAACCTTATTTTGATCTTATATTTCATAAATCTTTGCTAATGGAAATTTCAACATCTGTAAATCCTACATTAGTTCAAATATGCCGCGTTTTATGTCTGTTAAACATCGAAATTTCTTATCTAGGTCTTTTGGTTTATCCTATAAATGCATCATCTTTTCCAAGCACTTACCTCCTTACTTCTTCCACTTCTTCTGCCAAAATGGCACAAAAAGAAAACTTTATGGTGAACTAGCGATCTCAACTCCTTTATCTGATAAAGTAGATCTCAGTAAAGCTTCTTGCGCATCATGTTCAACAATAGCCCTTCTCTTTGAGTCAATATCTAAATGCGTTATGTATTGCATTCTCTTTCTAAATTCATGGACCACTGTTGGACCACTCAGACACAAGAAATAGCAAATGACAACAACTAATTGCCATAGATAAAAATCTCCTATAGTGCTATCTTAGCTATTGTTAGCTGTTGCTAATGATTGTGATTTATGGAATTTGCACGGACTCATAACCCGTAGGTCGCAGGTTCAAGTCCTGCTTGCCCCATCCTTTCCACACCTATACAAAAGCTGGTTTTCGCCCATTACGCAATTAATGCGAAAACCTTCTTTTACGCAGATTTTACGCACTCAATCAAAAGAGAGTGCAGTAACTGGCAACAAAGATTGGCCTATCGGCTAGTCCTTTTCTCTTTGCATCCAACGAGCCTAAATCCCCCCAATTTTTATCAAAACTTTCTTCAAGTGCGTAAAAAGTGCGTAAAGCTTTGTTTAGCTTTACCACTTCTCTCTGAAAGTAAAGCCTTTGTTTATTCCAAAACAAGGGATTTGTTGTCTCTTGTTCTCAAATATTTCCTTTTATGTTAAACAATTCTACTTAGTGAGGTGTTACTGTGGGTTCTATCAGAGAGGTCACCAAAAAGAATGGTGAGAAAAGTTATCATGCGGAAGTTCGATTGAGGGGATCTCCCAAGGTTCGTGATTCCTTCAGGACAAAAACGCAAGCCAAGCAGCGGGTTTAAGACACTGAAGCTGCTATTCGAGATGGTCGATTCAAAAATCAATCGGTTTCACGCAAACATTCTGTTGCTGATCTCATTGACCGCTTTGCCGCTAACTCCATCCCTAAACATCCCGTCTATTACTCCAAAAAGGTTCAGCTCCTGAATCGTTGGAAAGAAGAATTGGGCCATTTGTTGCTATCTGAGTTATCTCCTGCTCACGTTGCCATGGTGCGTGACAAATTGCTGTCTGAAACCACCTTTAAAACCCCAGTTTTGGGTTTTCTAGCTGGTAACTAGCTCTAAACTTTCCTTATCAGACATCCTAATACAAGGCTTTTTAGGTTGCCTCATATAAGCCGCAATTCCACAAAGCGTATTAACCAAAAAGTTACTCACTGATCTATGCCTTGTGTGCTCAATCTGGGATATATTTTTAAGTTGATCATTTACAGTTT
>NZ_CAAJGQ010000029.1 GCF_901000775.1 Candidatus Rhabdochlamydia sp. T3358 | reverse complement strand
GCTCACAGCACTATTCCTAGCTTGTGAGCCTACCACTTTTTTGATACAATATCCTTTAAGGCTACTATATCAAGTTGTGCTTCCGCTAGTAGTTGTTTTAATTTTCTGTTCTCTTCTTCTAGCTTTTTTAGCCTTTTAATTTCAGGTAATTCTAGTCCAGAGTATTTTGAACGCCATGCATAATACGTTCCTTTTGCAATATTATAACGCCTCAAAACATCTGCTATAGATCCTCCTTCTCCTTCTTTAAGTATCTGGATGATTTGTTCCTCAGTAAATCGACTGTTCTTCATTGGCTTCTTGCTCCTTATTTAAAGGCGTCCATTTTAGCATGGATCAACTTTTGGGGAGCAGGTCAAAGTGGGACTATCCTTCTTAATGCAAAAGCTTGTTGCAATCCATTTAAAGCCGCAGGTAACTGCGGTTTTTGATTTTTAGAATAGAGAGCAAGGATTACACAGGTTTTCCTAGTAAAGCTGCGTTTCTTCCAAAAAAAAGAAAGGATAAAACAATTCGCCTAGTACAATGTTTTAGAAAGAAATGCACTTAAAAAACATGCTTCTAAGTGCTCAAGGGAGCTAAATGTTGCTCGACTTCAATGAATTAAATACTATATAATTAAAGCTCACCTTATATCAAAAGTAGTCCTTTTAGACTACTATGAGAAGGTAGTTCAACAAAAATTAAACATGGAGATTAATCATGAATAACATTCCTCCTGGAAATCCTAGACAAGGGAACTTAGGACAAGTTGATTGGGGCAGACCTACACAACAAGATAAGATAAATCTCACAAAAAATTTGACGGATTACGCTTTGACAAAAGCTCAGGAAGTAGCAACACCTGTAATAGAACAAGCCATTGCAAACAAATATCCAAATACACCAAGGCCAGCCATACAAGCAACTGTTGGTTTTTCTCTAACTCAAGTAAAAAACCAAACTCAAAGAGTTGTAACTACGGTACTCGAATCAGACTGCTGCTATGGGAATGAAGATTCCTCTATTTCACGTTTAGTTGAACGGAAATTTAAATAAATTTTTAAATGGGGGCTTAAGAGACCCCAAAGGCTTTCTTATTTAACGGTTTCCCAATATAATCGCACGTGAATACACAGATCCTGGTAGGGTCCTACATAGCAGTTCTTCATCAGTCGGGGTTTTCCTTGCTAAATCAAGTGGATCGGCTGGATCGCCCCACTTTTCTTGATGATCCATCCAAAAAATAGCCTTCATAACAAATCTACATACGGTTGTTAAGATATTTGCTTGCTCACAATTTTTAATATCTTCCTCATATATACGAGAAATTTCTCCACATGTCAGCATGACGTTCTCTCTCTCGTATGTGTTAAATCCTACTTCAGTTCTTTGCATGCTGTGTCGGATTTTCCAAGCCTTATCAGCTACAGCGCTAATTCTAACGGTACCTTTGTAGAGAGAATTAGGAGCTATAACACATTGATACCCCCAACAATAGAGTCCTGCACGTAGTTTCTTAGCTATATCAAGCAATTCTTGATAGTTTTTTGCTTTGTTTATAGCAGTTTTTAATTGTATAGATAAAGGACTCTGTAGTAATTCTTTATAAGAAAAACCATTTCCGTTATTACTCCATTTAGATTGATGGTTTTTCCAAAAAAGGATGCTTATAACAATTCTACATATGTTTTTTAATCCATCTGCTTGAGCACAATTTACTTTATCCTCACCATATAAACGTGAAACTTCACTACACAACAAAATCACATTGTTCTTTTCTGGTTCATTAAGTTTTTCTCCTTCTTTTTCCATTTTTTTTCTGATTTTCATGGCTTTTTCAGCTATAGCATTAATTGCAATCGTTCCTTCATATATCCGTGATTGAAATGTTGCAGTAGCGTATTGATATCCCCAAGAAGAAAGTCCTGCACGAAGCTCTCTAGCAATGGGAAGCAGTTCTTGATAAGTTTGTGCAGTATATACGGCTGTTTTTAAGTTTATAGTCATGCTTTTTTTTCTTCCTCTTTTGTTTCTAATTCTTGTTTTGAAGGAGGTTCTATTTTATATGCATAGAAAATTTCTCTTAGAGCAAAACCAGCACCAAGCGTAGCAGCTATTCCAGCACCGGTGCGACCAGCAATAAGAGTACCCCAAAAAGCAGCACTTCCAGCAAATAGTGTCGTATAAGAAGTAATTAGACTTGCTTCTTGTACTAATGCTTTAACTCTAGATCCAGTATAGAGCACCGGCGTTGGCCAACATGTCTTGCTTAAAAGGCATCCGGATCTTAGAAGAACTTTTATATTTGCTATAGATAAATTTCTAATAGAATACTCTATACAGTTGTACTCATCCATGTAATTTTCTTCCAAAGGAGCTGCAGCTACATCCTCCCTCTTGATTCTTCGTTTAACCGCATCAGATAACGGGGTAAAACTATTAGAAGGACCATGAAGCTCAAGTGCTGATCTTCTTACCAGTTCTAGCATCTTGCCACTGTCAAGCTTAAAAAATACCAAAGGATCTCCGTTTTTCTGATGGGTAACTTCTAGAAAGACTTGATTTATCATCTTTTGAATGTCTTCCTTAGGCCTGCTCCAAGTTTCAGTTTTCGAAACCTCTTTTGCTCGTTTTTTTACACTTTCTCGCGAAGCTTCTAAAAATTTAATAACTCCTATTCCATTTTCTTTTGTGAGATGAACGACTCTAGAAAAATATCCTCCTTCTTCAATTGTCTCTATTACAAGCGAAGCATGTCCTACCCAAGTGCAAGGGAAGGAATTACTGTTTTCAGCGTTGAACATGGTTACGCACCAATTATTCATATCCAACGGAGTCTTTCCATCTACAGCACTTTTTTCCTGTGTTATTTTTTCCTTAAATTCAACAATACAAGTTGACTGTTTAGGCTGACCAGGAACGCGTTTTGTTGCCTGATAAACATGAGGGTGTCTTTCCATAACCCATGCAATCCGTTCTGATAAGGATAAATTCTTTGGTGTAGAAATTTTTTCCATTACCAAATCTTTTTCTCCTTGAGGCCCTTCCCATATGGTACTATAATACAAGTCTTCGCCGACGCGAACAGCACTAACAGGATTTTCATACTTCACATCCCATGTATGAAGCTCTTCTTCATTCTCTATGAAGTCAATAGTATCATTATCTCGAAGGATGGGATACTTTCTCAATAAAAGATTGATAGCTTCTTCTGGAGTAAGAAAATCAGGAAAGGGAACTTGGACTTTAATGCTATCTTGGCCATTTATGAGCTGGCATTCAAGCAGGTCATTATTGCGAATAAGATAAGCTTTACTTCCATTTGCTAAATGCCAAGTATGAACTGTATTCTCTGGTTTTATTTCTGCTTGTATTTGTGGCTCTGCCTGTATTCGTGGCGTGTAAAAATTGAAGCTATTTAAAATTCTGGAAATTGTCACTTATTCCTCTCGCTCTTGAACCTATCTTGAATTAAATTTATTGTTTTAAAGATACTTGCCGACTTAAGAAATTCATCCAATAGCCAAGTAGTCCAAACATTAATAGACCATTCCAATATACTGCCTTTCTTTCCCAGCGCACTGTAAGGCGACGAAAGCCTGTCTTTAACCAAGAAATCGTTCTCTCAACGACCCAACGTTGCTTTTCAAGGTAGCAAAT
>NZ_CAAJGQ010000028.1 GCF_901000775.1 Candidatus Rhabdochlamydia sp. T3358 | reverse complement strand
TTCTTTTACTAATCACTCTATTTAAAAACTCATAGTACCCACACCTGGAAACTTCTAAAATGTGAGCCATCTTCTCTATTTCAAATTCTTTAGAATGGGTCTTCATAAATTCAAATTTCAACTCTTTGGTTTGGAGAAGATGGCAACTGTAGATTCAATGGGTCATAACAACATATAATTTATTATATATAATGTTTTGGGATGTATATATGGCCTATGAAATATCAAGAAAAAATTTTACTGAAGAGCAACAAAATACCATGTGGAATTTATGGTCAAAAGGAAAATCGCACAGTGAAATAGGTCGACAACTAAATAAGCGCGCAGGCTCTGTTTTTTGCTTTCTACAAAAATATGGCGGTATAAGACCAGTTAAACCTAAACGATCTGTAAGAGTGTTAACATTACATGAGCGAGAAGAGATTTCTCGAGATATATCTGCCCAACTATCCATCAGAGCTATTGCAAGGAAATTAAATCGCTGTCCTTCGACTGTATCGAGAGAAATTAATCGCAATGGCGGTATCACAAACTATCGAGCTGTTTTGGCCGACAAGCGAGCTTGGGTAAGAGCTAAACGTCCTAAGCTATGCAAGCTTCAGGTCAATATTGAACTAAGAAACATCGTTATAGATAAACTTGCCAACAAATGGTCACCAGAACAAATCTCAGGCTATCTAAAGTGCCTATTTCCAGAAGATAAAGCTATGTGTATTTCTCACGAATCTATTTACAAAACACTTTATATTCAATCACGAGGCACCTTAAAAAAGGTATTACAACGTCAACTCAGAACACAAAGAATTATGCGTCAATCAAAGAAATTTAACACTAAAGGGAATGCTCGTGGAAGCATTGTTGATGCTATTTCCATTCATGACAGACCTAAAGAAGCTGATAATCGAGCTATTCCTGGCCATTGGGAGGGGGATTTAATTTGCGGCTCAAAAAGATCTTTCGTTGCTACATTAGTTGAAAGAACCTCTAGATTTACTTTATTAGTACGACTTGATGGTAATGATACCAACAATGTAGTCAGTGCTATTACTAAAAAAATTATTGATCTGCCTTGCCAATTAAAAAAATCCTTAACTTGGGATCGAGGAATGGAATTAGCCAAACATAAAAAATTTACTATTGATACAGAAATAAAGGTTTATTTCTGCGATCCTCGATCTCCATGGCAAAGAGGAACCAATGAAAATACTAATCATCTTCTGAGGCAATATATGCCTAAAAAAACAGATCTGAGCATTTATACTCAATCTGATTTGGATCAAATTGCCAAAGAATTAAATGAGAGACCGAGAAAAACTTTGAAGTTTTTATCTCCAGCAGAGAGACTTGAAGAAGTGTTGCATTGATTAGTTGAATCTACAACTGCTTTTTTTAGGATGTCTCTCTCCATCGTAACGTCAGCTAGTTGCTTCTTTAAACGATATAATTCTTCATTGCATGGCTTTAATATCCCAGATCCAGGGAAACTGTCTTCTCCATGCTCCTTATACTCTTGGATCCACGCGTAAAGGGTAGATTTGGCTACACCTAAATCATGAGCGATTTCGCTCATAGACTTACTGCTTTCTCGACTTAGCTTTACAGTGTTTATTTTAAACTCACGGTTGTACTTTTCTTGATTTTTCATAGACCCTTATTTTTCTTAAGCTATTATTATTTGCTGTCTATGTTCTTTATGTCTAGGTAATGGTAGCAAGATCAGAAGAAGTCTAAGTCGCCAATCCCAACGCGCGAAACTTGATTTGTTGATCTATTCTTCAAAGCTGCGGAAAACTACCACAAACATTATAACGAAAAACTAAACGTGTACAGCGATCGACCAGTTCATGATTGGTCTTCTCATACGATGGATGCTTTTCGATATTTAGCCGTTATTCAAAGTAAGAAAAAAAACAAAGGCATGACAGAAGAGGATGCTAATCGTATGCAAGCGATGTATCAGATTCGTTATTAAGGCTAGTTAGATTGGCTCGTAATCCTGTATTTCTTTTTTGCCACTCCATTAGCCTATCTTTGACAGTGCTATTAGCATCATATAAATCATTTTTGTAATCTTCGCTATCAGTTGTACCAGCTTCTGCGTATCTAAGTTCTACTTTTACCGACTCAAGATTTGCTAATATGTAATGTTTTGGTTCATAAATGATAAAAATACTGTTTGCTACGATTGAAAATGGCAGTCCAATTATATTCAAAACTTGCAAAGGAACTTGTTTGAGAAGAAAGCTTTTTCCTAGCATGTATTGATCAGATGAACAAATAAATTTGCAACCACAAATTGTCATCTCTGCAACAGAAAGAGTTCTCAGAGCAAAATACGTTATGCCATTTGCAAATAATGCAAGATAGGCTGGAAATCGAATTTTTTCTGTGTTTTCCGTAGCTTTGTCTGCACAATCAAATATAAAAGACTTTACTTGGTAATTTAATTTTTCTGAAAAAGAAATAGGCGTATACATTTAAATGCTCTTTATTGTTTTGATTAGATCATTTCCTGAACTGGTATTTTTTTGTATTCTTCTGGCTTTTTGGTATAATTTGTTGCCATTGCTGCTATGTAATCTTTCCAGCTTGAACCCAGATCAATGCCTAGCAATTTTAGATGATCTGCATCCCATGTATAGCAATTATCGCCAGTTTCACCACGGTTGAACACAGCCTCTTCCCTAGGATCCCATATAGGAAATATAGCATATTTTCCACGTATGTTAAAATTACGGGTACGTTCTTCTTTTGGGAGAGATTGTTCTTTTTCAATGCGTCTTAACATTTCTTGTACTTTGTCACTTGTTATCATCCATATTTCAGTTCTTGTTTGATATTCTAAATCCTTTGGAGAAAGGAGTCCAGACTCTATGCGAGGAAGAAAGTGGGCTAAATGTATAAATTTTTCTCCTTCTTTTACTGGTTTGGCGTGTTTACCGAGAAGAGGAGACTCATGATTATAAAACCCATCATTGATTCCTTCTATGATGATTTCTGAATGGTCTTTAGTAGAACCACCATTTGTAACTACTGTTACAGCCCAAGTAAACTTGCTAACACGCATTCTGGGATCAATTTCACTTGGGAGACTGATTGGCTCAATTTCAATAAGTAAAGGCTTTTGTAAAAACAGGGGGGTCATTCTTTTTTGTAAGGCGTTCAATTTATCAGTATCGAGCTGGAATTCTTCATGGAGAAAAGGCCAAGCAACTGCAGTAACTGCAACCGCGCCAGCAAACACAATAGTAGATCTAGAGAGAATCTTCATACAATTTCCAGCAAGAGACCCCATAACACCATTCCCCAAATAATTTTTAACAGCATTCGCTCCAACATTAACTGCTTCTCTTGCTAAATAAGCAGCAGGAGCCCCAATTCCAAATATTCCTACACCCGCCAAAACTGTCCCAGTGGTTTCAAGTGACAATTTTGCAAGCTCTAAGGATTCTTTACACTTTTCTAAAGCTGTACTTAATTCTTCATAATTTTTTTTAAGGTTTTTAAGATCGGTAATACATGAAACTTGAGAGTTATTGACTGTATTAAAAGATTTTTCACATTTTTGAAAAATCAGCAGCAGTTCTCTGCGTCTTCCTCTAAAAGTTGGTTTGTTTTTTGCATCTACTGTTTTTTCATAGTGAAATAAGGATTTTTCATACTCCTTTAAATCTTTTTTTATTGCTTCATATTCTTTTTTGATGAATTCAGAGTTAACAACTCTTACTTTGAAATCTCTTATTAAGCAGCGAACGTGTTGTGGATTATTAAAAGCTTCTTTTTTTATTTTATCAATGAGAGCAACCGTACCGGGATGACATCGTGAAGAAGGAACTGTGGTTTCTTGCAAAGAATAAAAATAAGAGTCTTTTTTGGAGAATCTTCGGAATATATTCCAAACTATACTTTCATTCCCTTGATTCAAACTAAGCTCTGCAGTGGGATCGTATTTCCATGAATGGTAGTTAGAAAATGATTTTATAAAATTATTTTCAGGTGAATGAACCGCTTTTTTGGGCTCATCAAGTTCTCTATTAGGGATTCTCCATGTATGATAGATTAGCAAAAAATTAGCTGTACCATCTTCGTTTATCAAAACTCTAGACTGCATGAGACGCGCGATCTCTTCATCTAGAGTTCTTGTTCCGGAAGTACTAATCTTTCCTGTTTGTATTTCTTTTTGATTCTGATCAGTTGTTATATACCATAAGCAGTCATCCTGGTTAATCAAATAAACTACATACTCATTAACACACCACTGATGAATGGTTTTTTGAGAGACGATACTTTCTGGTTGTTCTGCCTCAATTGGAGGCAGAGGCTGTTGATAGAAATCAGAAAGATGATTTAAAGAAGTAATGCTCATAGGTAATTTTGTTTTTAATGTTTCTTTGCCCAATCAACGGATTTATTTACCATCTTGTTTGTTGTTATAGCAATACCCGTATTAATTGCTACTCGGGCTGCTTTTTGACTAATAGGTTCAGCAGCGTCAATCGATTCTTTGGCAATATGTGCAACTGGTTTAGGAAGAACTTTTGCGGAAATTTTTTTGCTAGCATCATTTGATCTTTTAATAGACGTATCTGAACGCTCTCCTAAAGCAGATTTCACAGGAGCTGTATATTTATCTACCTGCTCATTGATTTGTCCTTTCACAAAGGCCTCAAATGCAGGGTTTTCTGGTACTATAGCGTTTTTGTTGCTTGCTGCTTCTCGTCTTATTGGAAATGTCATAATAAATGCCTATTTATTAGGTTAATGTGTTTAAAAGATCTTGCAGTATAATAAAAGACTATTTTAACAGGAAGTTTAAAAAATCTGAAAGAAGCCTAAAAAATTCGATGTTAAAACTATGAACCTATCTTGAATTAAATTTATTGTTTTAAAGATACTTGCCGACTTAAGAAATTCATCCAATAGCCCAGTAGTCCAAACATTAATAGACCATTCCAATATATTGCCTTTCTTTCCCAACGCACTGTAAGGCGACGAAAGCCTGTCTTTAACCAAGAAATTGTTCTCTCAACGACCCAACGTTGCTTTTCAAGGTAGCAAATACCTTTTATCTTATATCCCTTGGTGTTTCTTTTCCGTGCTATCATCGGCCAAAACAGCTCGATAGTTTGTGATACCGCCATTGCGATTAATTTCTCTCGATACAGTCGAAGGACAGCGATTTAATTTCCTTGCAATAGCTCTGATGGATAGTTGGACAGATATATCTCGAGAAATCTCTTCTCGCTCATGTAATGTTAACACTCTTACAGATCGTTTAGGTTTAACTGGTCTTATACCGCCATATTTTTGTAGAAAGCAAAAAACAGAGCCTGCGCGCTTATTTAGTTGTCGACCTATTTCACTGTGCGATTTTCCTTTTGACCATAAATTCCACATGGTATTTTGTTGCTCTTCAGTAAAATTTTTTCTTGATATTTCATAGGCCATATATACATCCCAAAACATTATATATAATAAATTATATGTTGTTATGACCCATTGAATCTACAGTTGCCATCTTCTCCAAACCAAAGAGTTGAAATTTGAATTTATGAAGACCCATTCTAAAGAATTTGAAATAGAGAAGATGGCTCACATTTTAGAAGTTTCCAGGTGTGGGTACTATGAGTTTTTAAATAGAGTGATTAGTAAAAGAAACGTAGAGAATCAAGAGTTAATCAAAGAAATTAAAAAAGCTCATAAGAGTAGCCGAGGAACTTATGGGAGCCCGAGGATTCACGCCAAGCTTCAAAAGCAGGGCATTTCCTGTTCTAGAAAAAGAGTTGCTAAATTAATGAAGCAAGAGAAAATACAGGCTAAGATGAGAAAAAAATGGAAGGTGACTACAAGGGCAAGCAAAAAAGAGATAATGATAGCTCCTAACCATTTGGA
>NZ_CAAJGQ010000027.1 GCF_901000775.1 Candidatus Rhabdochlamydia sp. T3358 | reverse complement strand
GGAATTGTACAGCTGAGAGAGTGATATAAAAAGAAAAGTTTTAATGAAGATATCGCAAGCGAGCCCTGCATAGCTCGCGGAGACGATACGAATGAAGATAGAAAAATTTATGTTCTAAGTGTCTAAAAAATGGTTGCAATATCACTACACCTATGGATATCTCTCCAAAAAACGACCAGCAACTCGAAACTCTCTACCGGTCTCAAATTTTATAAGATAAATCCAATCCCCTAATTCTGATTGATATTTTTTTGCAATGTCTTCAAATTTAATTTCCGACATGCCGCATACAACCCCAATCTCTCCTGGACAAAACTGCTCTGGAGCATCTTGCTTAATAATAACATAATCATTCCACGCATATTCATTATTTTTAGATGGCTCATTTTCAATCACCCAATGACGAAATACTTTCAAAACTTCTGGTAAGTTTCTAACGCCACATCTTCCTTCAAATTTAGTGTTCTTAACTGTACAAAGTATCCAATCTTCTTCCGATCGATCTATTTTTATCTCTTGGAAATTTGCATATTCTAGATCTGTCTCGTTCAAATCTATTATTAATGACCAACCAGGATTGTCAATATTCTCGAGAGAGACTCCATAAGTATGTTCCCAATCCCCATCACAGTTATCTTGATACCACTGTTGAAGCCATAAAAAATCATCTTCTATCATAAGATTTTCTTTTATTTTGATATTTTCCAAGGTAAAATCGAATGATTCATTTTCAACCCAATGACGAAATACTTTCAAAACTCCCGGTAAGTTTTCAACACCACAGGCTGAATCGAATTTAGTATCTCTAATTTTACAAACTGTCCAATTTTCTTCAGATCGTCCTATGTCCTTTATCTCTTGGAAGTTTTTATTTGCTAGTTCTGTATCTTTCAAATTTATTGCTAGCCACCAACCAGGATTGTCAAGAGTCCTTAGTTGAATTCGATCGCCGGTTTCCCAATCTTTATTACAGTTATCTTGATACCACTGCTGAAGCCATAAAAAATCGTCTTCTTCCATAAATTCTTCCGTTATTTTGGTATTTCCCAAGGTAAAGCTGGTCTAATTCCTCCCGGACAAGCGGGATCATGGACATGAGGAGTATCTATGTATTTATCTAAAAAGTCGTTATAGTGAGGCCCACCACTTCCTGGACCATCATATCTTTTTACACTTTCATAAGGAGCTGGATCTCTAGGATTGGTCTGTGGTTTAAAGGTTTCGTACTTTATCACTTGACCAGTCTTCGGGTGTCTTCTGAATACACTATGTGCGACGACGCCTTTTGTGTCTGGATCTGGCTTTAGTCGCTCTGATCTTCCACTCCCTTTACCAGTTCCTTTTTTTGAAGCATTGCTCGGGCCTTGTGTGGTAGAAGAGTTTTTAAAAAGGAGGTTATCGTAACCTCTTTCGTAAATGACCTGAGACACTTTATAGCCTGCGTAAGCAGCAATTCCTGTGAGCGCTGTAATAAGCAACCGGAACAACAAAAGCTGTTATAAAGAGGGCAAATCATAAAGGTTTCATGCCTTATCACTATACTTCTGAGTATTTCTCCAAAAAACGACCAGCAACTCGAATCTCTCTACCGGTCTTAAATTTTATAATATAAATCCAATCCCCTAACTCTGAGAAAAATTCTTTTGCAATGTCTTCAAATTTGATTTCCCACATGTAACACACAACCCCAGTCCTTCCTGGACAAAACTGCTCTGGAGCATCTTTCTTAATAATAACATGATCATCCCACTCATATTCATTATTTTTAGATGGCTCATTTTCAATCACCCAATGACGAAATACTCTTAAAACTTCCGGTAGATTTTCAACACCACATCTTGCTTCAAATTTAAGACTCTTAACTTCACAAAATATCCAATCTTGCTGAGATCGATCTATTTTTATCTGTTGAAAATTTGTATATTCTAGTTGTGTATCTTCCACATTTATTGTTAATGACCAGCCAGGATTGCTAGTAGTCCTTAGTTGGATTCCACTACCGTGTTCCCAGTCTCCATTACAGTAATCTTGAAACCACTGTTGCAGCCATGAAAAATCGTCTTCCTCTATAGATTCTTCCGTTATTTTGGTACTCTCCAAGGCAAAATCGAATGGTTCATTTTCAGCCCAATAACGAAATACTTTCAAAACTCCCGGTAAGTTTTCAACACCACCCCATGCTTTAAATTTAGTATCCTTAACCTCACAAAATATCCAGTCTTCTTCCGATCGATCTATTTTTATCTTTCGGAAATTTTTACTTTTTAATTCTGTATCTTCCAAATCTATTGTTAATGACCAACCAGGATTGTCAAGAGTTCTAAAACAGATCCTACTAGCATGTTCCCAATTTCCATTGCAATGAGCTTGATACCACTGCTGAAGCCATAAAAAATCTTTCATACATACTTCCTTTATTTTGGTATTTCCCAAGGTAAAGGTGGTCTAATCCCTCCTGGACAAGCAGGATCATGAACATGAGGGACTTCTATCTCTTGGTCTAAAACCTTATTCCGATGAGACCCAGCTCCTGGACCATCATATCTTTTTACACTTTCATAAGGAGCTGGGTCTCTAGGATTGGTTTGTGGTTTAAAGGTTTCGTACTTTATCACTTTATTAGTCTCCGGGTGTCTTCTGAACACACTATGTGCGACGACGCCTTTTGTGTCTGGATCTGGCTTTAATTTGTCTGGCCTTCCACTCCCTTTACCAGTTCCTTTTTTTGAAGCATTGCTCGGTCCTCGGACTGTAGAAGAGTTTTTAAAAAGAACGTTATCGTAACCTCTTTCGTAAATGACCTGAGACACTTTGTAGCCTGCATAAGCAGCAATTCCTGTGAGTGCTGTATAAGCAACCGGAACAACAAAAGCTGTTATAAAGAGGGCAAATCATAAAGGTTTCATGCCTTATCACTATACTTCTGAGTATTTCTCCAAAAAACGACCAGCAACTCGAATCTCTCTACCGGTCTTAAATTTTATAATATAAATCCAATCCCCTAACTCTGAGAAAAATTCTTTTGCAATGTCTTCAAATTTGATTTCCGACATGCCGCATACAACCCCAATCTCTCCTGGACAAAACTGCTCTGGAGCATCTTGCTTAATAATAACATAATCATTCCACGCATATTCATTATTTTTAGATGGCTCATTTTCAATCACCCAATGACGAAATACTTTCAAAACTTCTGGTAAGTTTCTAACGCCACATCTTCCTTCAAATTTAGTGTTCTTAACTGTACAAAGTATCCAATCTTCTTCCGATCGATCTATTTTTATCTCTTGGAAATTTGCATATTCTAGATCTGTCTCGTTCAAATCTATTATTAATGACCAACCAGGATTGTCAATATTCTCGAGAGAGACTCCATAAGTATGTTCCCAATCCCCATCACAGTTATCTTGATACCACTGTTGAAGCCATAAAAAATCATCTTCTATCATAAGATTTTCTTTTATTTTGATATTTTCCAAGGTAAAATCGAATGATTCATTTTCAACCCAATGACGAAATACTTTCAAAGTTCCTGGTAAGTTTTCAATACCACATCTTCCTTCAAATTTAGTGTTCTTAACTGTACAAAGTATCCAATCTTCTTCCGATCGATCTATTTTTATCTTTTGGAAATTTTTACTTTCTAACTCTGTATCTTCCAAATCTATTGTTAATGACCAACCAGGATTGTCAATATTCCCTATTTGAATTCTATCATCTTGCTCCCAATTTCCATTGCAATGGACTCGAAACCATTGTTGAAGCCATAAAAAATCATCTTCTTTCATAGATTTTTCCTTTATTTTGGGATTTCCCAAGGTAAAGCTGGTCTAATGCCTCCTGGACAAGAGGGATCATGAACATGAGGGACTTCTATCTCTTGGTCTAAAACCTTATTCCGATGAGACCCAGCTCCTGGACCATCATATCTTTTTACACTTTCATAAGGAGCTGGGTCTCTAGGATTGGTTTGTGGTTTAAAGGTTTCGTACTTTATCACTTTATTAGTCTCCGGGTGTCTTCTGAACACACTATGTGCGACGACGCCTTTTGTGTCTGGATCTGGCTTTAATTTGTCTGGCCTTCCACTCCCTTTACCAGTTCCTTTTTTTGAAGCATTGCTCGGTCCTCGGACTGTAGAAGAGTTTTTAAAAAGAACGTTATCGTAGCTTCTTTCGTAAATGACCTGAGACACTTTGTAGCCTGCGTAAGCAGCAATTCCTGTGAGTGCTGTATAAGCAACTGGGACAATAAAAGCTGTTAAAGAGGGAAGAACTAATTCTGCACCCCAGACTAAAAGGGGTAT
>NZ_CAAJGQ010000026.1 GCF_901000775.1 Candidatus Rhabdochlamydia sp. T3358 | reverse complement strand
AAGCCTATACCGCGCTCGACCAGCATTATTGGACAGAGAATGAGCTTGCTACTTATGAAGAGTTAAAGCGTATTCATATGGATAATAAGGCTGCTAGGGCACAGGAAATTTATGAAGCTGAAGTCAATGTTAAAAATGCTAAAGCTGAGGGTAAGGCTGAGGGTAAGGCTGAGGGTAAGGCTGAAGGCGAAGCTATAGGCATTGAAAAAGGTAAAATTGAAGTAGCAAAGCAGTTATTACAGAATGGAGTTGGAATTGATGTGATTGCTCGATCTACTGGTTTATCTAAAGAGCAAATAGAAGGTTTGCAAAAACATACCTTAGAAGAGCCCTCAGTAGTCAATTTCTAATCAGGTTTTAAATCAAGAAATAGATTGAGGATAAAGTATGGTAATTTTCAAATATTTAGATCCAAAAAACGATATAGCCTTTAAGAAAATATTCGGTACAGAAAAAAACAAAGACATTCTGCTTCATTTCTTAAATGATATCCTCGGATTTTCTGGAGATCAAAGCATTGTAGATATCGAGTTCTTATCTCCTATTCTCGCTCCTAAAATTGCTGTCAAAAAACAGAGCATTGTTGATGTTTTATGCAAAGACAAGCTGGGAGTAAAATACATCATTGAAATGCAAGTGACAAAAACCAGAGGTTTTGAAAAGCGCGCTCAATATTACGCTTCTCAAGTGTATGGCAATCAAGCAAATATTGGAGATAAGTATCATGAGCTTAAGGAAATCATCTTCATAGCTATAGCTGATTGCATTATTTTTCCTAACAAAGCTCATTATAAATCAGATCATGTCATACTCGATAAAGCAACACATGAGCATGATTTAAAAGACTTCTACTTTACCTTTATCGAACTGCCTAAATTTACCAAAAGCAAAGAGGAACTATCCTCCATAGAAGAAAAGTGGTGTTACTTTTTCAAACACGCTCACGAAACCACTGAAGAAGAATTACAGGAGATTATAGGCAACGATGCCATTATCCAAAAAGCCTATACCGCGCTCGACCAGCATTATTGGACAGAGAATGAGCTTGCTACTTATGAAGAGTTAAAGCGTATTCATATGGATAATAAGGCTGCTAGGGCACAGGAAATTTATGAAGCTGAAGTCAATGTTAAAAATGCTAAGGCTGAGGGTAAGGCTGAAGGTAAGATTGAGCTAGTAAAACGTCTATTGCAGAATGGAGTTGGAATGGATGTGATTGCTCTATCAGCTGACTTGTCTAAAGAGCAAATAGAGAGTTTAAAGAAATATATCTTGGTTGAAACTACCGCGGTCAACTTCTAGTATTTTAAGTTAAGATTTTAATGGGGATTTAACTCTTTTTGCAGTGTATCTACATCAGATTGAGTAATCCCTTTAATTTGCAAAAGGTCTTGGGTAGAGGCTTTTTTGATTCTTTCTATGCTATCAAGGTGGGTAAGAAGTTACGTGATCCTTTGCAAGAGGAAATGCAACGATTGTAAGATGAAAAGGCAAGGTAATCCTGTTTATGTAAAACTCTTTGGGTTTTTAGGATAAAAGCTCCCCCCCCATAGAGTTAAGAGATAAATTTAGTTTTCCAAGTGTTTTGTTGATCCAAAAAAAGTTCTACTAAAATGCAATTATTAATCTTCTGATTACCTTCCAATTGTAAAAGATGATAAAGAGCCCAATAGGTACCTCCATGAGCAATCAGAAGAAGGGGATCTTCTTGTTGAAATGCTTGTTTAAGACCTCGTTCTACTCGGTAAATGAATTCTTGGACCAATTCCCATTCTTTAATCGTTAAAGAACGCAGTTCTGATGCATAAAAGAGATCCCAAAGCATACTTGGGCATTCTCGAAGGTCTTCTAAGATTATATCTTTGAATATTTTATTTTTTAAAGCAATTTCTTTGGTCTGCTGAACTCTAAGTAAAGGACTAGAGCAAACAGTAGTAATAGGTAAATGAGCAAGAATAGACTGAATTTCTAATGCTTGTTTAATGCCTTTTTCATTAAGCTGAACTTCATCTGGATCATCATAAAGCTGATAAATGCTGTGATCTGTTTGAGCATGTCGCAGAAAGTAGAAAGGGGTTTTACGAATAGGAATTTTCATAATTTATTTGTAATTTTTGGAAGATTTTCGATGATCTTCCCGGTAGTTACGGAAACTCAATGTGACCCATTCGCAGCCAGCCATCCCAAAACCTGTAGCAATAATCGGATCCCAACTTTTCACATATATTGCATATATACTGGGAATTATATATATCCTAAATCGTAAACGCCAAAAGGGGGCAGAAGCTGGATATTTTTCTTTAAAATAAGTATGAATATAACCGCTGATCAAATAAGCTAGAAAAATGGCTACTAAATCCCAGCGATATTCTTGGAGAAATTGCCCTCGGAAAAAAAAGGCTGACAAAAGCATAATGACTCCTGCCAGTGCGTGATTTGGGTATTCCAATTTGACACGCCAAAACCAATACAGAACATGTGCTACATATGTAAGACCGCTAAGAGGGGATAAAAATAGTATGCCTATTCCGGAAGGTCATGTAAAAGCTCTTCTTGCATTAATCGACTCATACACTGGTAGAAAGAATGAGAGTTAATTCGTCGCACTGGTTCTATTGCAAAGAATTTTTCTTTTTCTGATTTCCCCCATCCTTCTAATTGTAGGATGTGTATAACTCGATTCCTTACTTGTTTGACTAAATCTATTGGAAAAAATGATCGAAGGAAGAGATATCCTTGCTCCCGAAATTCTGTCTGTAAATTTAGCACAGGCTCGGAGAGCGTAAATTCTTTCAAATTATGCATAAAAACTGCTTTTATCTTTTTTGGTTCTTAAGAGAAAATTACAGAATGGATTAGTAACTTTACATTTTAATATTACGGGATACATTTTATTCAGAGGGCGTAATTTTGAAATTTTTTTGTTGATCTAATTGATCTAAGCAAATCTGAATATGATCGCAAAGTTGATGCAAAACTTCTCTGGGAGAAATTGTATTATTTAAGTTAAAAGTCTGCACAGGATCTCGAAGGTTCATTGTAGAAATAATTTCATCTTTATTTTCTCTAAACATTTTTAAACGACGTTCAATTTTTCGATCCATATCTTCAGAACGTTGTTCTAGTTTTATCATCTTACCTTTATTTGCATCAATGGGGCAATACCCAGGCCAGAGAGTTTCATCAAATTGTCGTACTTGATGACCACAGTTAGAACAAATAGATCTTCCTGGAAGTCGTTCCCAAATATCTGTTTCTGAGACATTCATAAAGAGGGGCACATGAAAGTCATTTGTTTTTAGAAGAACATTGCGCATTATATCTGCTTGCTTCTCGGTTCTTGGAAATCCATCTAGGATGAATCCTTGGTTACAGTCTTCTTCTGCTAATCGTTTAGCTATCATTCCAATTGGTACTTCATCAGGTAAATAATCAGGGTAGTAATGCTCATCGTAATTTTGAATGATCCAGCCTAGCTTTGATTTTGTTCTGAATTCATCTCTAAATAAATCTCCTATAGAGATGGTTGGAATACCAAATAACTTCGATAACATTTCTCCTTGTGTACCTTTTCCAGATCCAGATGTTCCAATCAAATTAAGGGAAAAGCGTCGCTCATTATTAAAAATTAAAGTTCTATTTCCTTTGCATAAGGCAAGAGTTGCTAAGTCTTGCACTTGCTGTCCAGATGTTACTAGATTAATTTTTTGCCAAATACGATCGCCATATAAAATATCAAAAACCTCATCTTGACTTTTTAAAAGAGGCATTAGTTTAAATGCGTAAAGAGAAATCCATTCATATTCTGAATGTTCTTTAGGATCGAGTAGGATTATTGGTCTTTCTTTTATTTCAGCATAATATATGTGCATGATATAATCACATTCAGGAACTCTTGCATAACGATGACCCAGGGCGATTTAACTAAAAATTTTTGATAGCAGATTAGGTAATATGGCATAGTAAAGACCTCAAATTTAAGGAGGTTCTATGTCACGCCGCAAGCCAATTGATTCCAAAATTCTGGAAGCCAGTAAGGAATTTAATGCCGAGGTCTTCGCAGAGACAGTTAAGGG
>NZ_CAAJGQ010000025.1 GCF_901000775.1 Candidatus Rhabdochlamydia sp. T3358 | reverse complement strand
ATACTACTGCGTAAAAGAGTTATTATTGAAACTGTAAATGATCAACTTAAAAATATATCCCAGATTGAGCACACAAGGCATAGATCAGTGAGTAACTTTTTGGTTAATACTCTTTGTGGAATTGCAGCTTATATGAGGCAACCTAAAAAGCCTTGTATTAGGATGTCTGATAAGGAAAGTTTAGAGCTAGTTACCAGCTAGAAAACCCAAAACTGGGGTTATAAGGTGTTTATATATAGTCATTTATTGATTCGAAAAAATAAGAAAAACAAAAATCTATTGTAAATTGATATCTAAGTAGGTTGTAAAGATCTAAGAGTGTAATAGGTTGAATCAAATTTTTAGTATCTCTAGCTATACCAATCCTCTAATGATGACAACAGTCACAAGAGCTAGCTTTACCAAAAGGGATCAAAAAGGTCAGGAATGTTTTCCCACCAAATCTTTTCTGCTGTGATTTTGATAGTAGAGAATTCATTAACATCTGGTTTGGGGGGGAAATTTTCCCATATTATTTGTAGCTCAACCATTTGTTTGTCTAAGATGAAATCAAAGATACTTCCCGTATCATAAGGCATTTGTAATGTTCCAAAATAAGGGATCTCCCTAATTGATATAGTTTTAATATTTTCTAAATGCAGCTTTCCTTTAATACAATCATGTTCTGACAACTTAGTATCATCTTTTAAATCTTCAATATCCATCTGAGCACTCTCCATGGAAATTTCCATATTGTTGTGATGATGCTCTATAGAAATGATTGATCCATCGTGAAAAAATGGCGCATAATACTCGATTAAATTTTTTTTCATAGTTATTTCCACCAAACTTAATCTGGAGAGCTGCAAGAGCTTTGATTAATTTTTTGGTAAAAAGTTAATCCATAGTCGCCATATTCTTCATCACAAATATATTTAATAATAAAATTCTTGGTTGGGAAGTCTTTTTCTAGTTTTGCTTGCCATATCTGCACTAGAGACCGAGCTAAGGATTCTGATTTTACTTCTTCATTTTCTTGATTCTCAAAATATGGATCGGTAATAAAAAAATTCATCCAAAATTCAACTTTTTCTTTTCTTCTTATTAAATCTTCAATTTTTTCTTCTGAAAAATTTTCCTTCAGAAGGATATAATCTTTGTAGACAATAAAAGAAGGCCAAAATAATTCAAAAAAAGCAAAGTATATATCGGAATCCACTTTTTTTAATTTAGTTATATGGAAAATGTAGTCATACAAAGAAAATTTATTGCCTTTATTTAATTTTGTCCATTTTGCAAAGTCTTTTAAAATTAAATTTTTCATGAGCTATCCTTTTGGAATTTCTTCCGGCTTTGCTGGCCTTACTGTAGGCTTACCTGGGATAGGGCCTATGGGTGATAGATTATTTTTGGTTTCTTTCACATTTGGCCTAGGTACATCCCCATGAGGTTTGCCAGATCCTCGATATTGTTTATAGGTGCCATCTCCATTATAAGTCGTATATGAGCCAGCAATCCCTGGAACTTGAATTATTGTATGTGGATTACCCGCTGCTCTTGAGTCTGGATCAGGGCAAAGAGCTTCTTTTTTGGAAGTTTTTAAAAAGAACGTTATCGTAGCTTCTTTCATAAATGACCTGAGAAACTTTATAACCTGCGTAAGCAGCAATTCCTGTGAGTGCTGTATAAGCAACCGGAACAACAAAAGCTGTTATAAAGAGGGCAAATCATAAAGGTTTCATGCCTTATCACTATACTTCTGAGTATTTCTCCAAAAAACGACCAGCAACTCGAATCTCTCTACCGGTCTTAAATTTTATAATATAAATCCAATCCCCTAACTCTGAGAAAAATTCTTTTGCAATGTCTTCAAATTTGATTTCCGACATGCCGCATACAACCCCAATCTCTCCTGGACAAAACTGCTCTGGAGCATCTTGCTTAATAATAACATAATCATTCCACGCATATTCATTATTTTTAGATGGCTCATTTTCAATCACCCAATGACGAAATACTTTCAAAACTTCTGGTAAGTTTCTAACGCCACATCTTCCTTCAAATTTAGTGTTCTTAACTGTACAAAGTATCCAATCTTCTTCCGATCGATCTATTTTTATCTCTTGGAAATTTGCATATTCTAGATCTGTCTCGTTCAAATCTATTATTAATGACCAACCAGGATTGTCAATATTCTCGAGAGAGACTCCATAAGTATGTTCCCAATCCCCATCACAGTTATCTTGATACCACTGTTGAAGCCATAAAAAATCATCTTCTATCATAAGATTTTCTTTTATTTTGATATTTTCCAAGGTAAAATCGAATGATTCATTTTCAACCCAATGACGAAATACTTTCAAAGTTCCTGGTAAGTTTTCAATACCACATCTTCCTTCAAATTTAGTGTTCTTAACTGTACAAAGTATCCAATCTTCTTCCGATCGATCTATTTTTATCTTTTGGAAATTTTTACTTTCTAACTCTGTATCTTCCAAATCTATTGTTAATGACCAACCAGGATTGTCAATATTCCCTATTTGAATTCTATCATCTTGCTCCCAATTTCCATTGCAATGGACTCGAAACCATTGTTGAAGCCATAAAAAATCATCTTCTTTCATAGATTTTTCCTTTATTTTGGGATTTCCCAAGGTAAAGCTGGTCTAATGCCTCCTGGACAAGAGGGATCATGAACATGAGGGACTTCTATCTCTTGGTCTAAAACCTTATTCCGATGAGACCCAGCTCCTGGACCATCATATCTTTTTACACTTTCATAAGGAGCTGGGTCTCTAGGATTGGTTTGTGGTTTAAAGGTTTCGTACTTTATCACTTTATTAGTCTCCGGGTGTCTTCTGAACACACTATGTGCGACGACGCCTTTTGTGTCTGGATCTGGCTTTAATTTGTCTGGCCTTCCACTCCCTTTACCAGTTCCTTTTTTTGAAGCATTGCTCGGTCCTCGGACTGTAGAAGAGTTTTTAAAAAGAACGTTATCGTAGCTTCTTTCGTAAATGACCTGAGACACTTTGTAGCCTGCGTAAGCAGCAATTCCTGTGAGTGCTGTATAAGCAACTGGGACAATAAAAGCTGTTAAAGAGGGAAGAACTAATTCTGCACCCCAGACTAAAAGGGGTATTGCGAAGGCAAATTCTCCGGTTGGATCTCGATAGGCAAAGGGATTATTGAAAACATATTGGTAGAGGTTGGAATGATCAATGGGCCCTAAAGGATCTCTAGTTAACCAACGGCTAAGTTCTGGATCATAGTAGCGCTTCCCGAAGTAGACAAGGTTTGTTTTTGCATCGTATCTTTTTCCTGCATAGGCATAAGGGATTGCATCTGTTAACCCTGAACCAAAGGCATCACACGTGTTCTCTTGAGCTATTTTTTTTGTTTTCCAATCAATCAGGTAGCGGATTGTTCCTTGTACATCTTGAACAGGGGCATAGGGGCGGTTTTTTATTTCAATGGCAACGATGTTTTGATGGCCTGGTATTTTGAGCTCTTGAGGTTGCATGGCTTCAAAAGATCCTATCTCTTCATCATCGATGTAGAGATAGGAAGTATGGCCTTTTTGTAATCTTCTTCCCAAGGCGTCGTAAACGAGGTTTTCTCCTTCGACTAGGAGTTGATCAAAAACATCAAAACCAAAGCCGGGTTTTGTCAGGTTTCCGTTTATATCGTAGGGAAGTCCTTGGATCTGATTTATGGCATCGACTGGTTGAGGTTTCCCATTTTTCTCGATGCAGTTGTAGTGCTGGTCGTAGAGGGCTGTGAATTTATCTGTTTCTGAGGTGAGTTGGGAAACCTTATCGTAAGTATAAACGACAGTGCCTCTTTGAATGAGGTTGCCGGCTTTATCGTAGATTAGGGTATCGTTCAGGTAGGGATTTATTTGGGATGTTCTTCTTCCGGTCTTGTCGTAAGTATAGGTGGTTTGAAAAAGTCCTGTTTCTGATAGGGGAAGCCCAGCTTCATTATATTCTTCATATATGTGTGAATACAAGGTGGAGCCCTTAGGATTTAATCTGGTGACTCGTCTAAGATAAGGACCCTCATATTCATAAACGATGCGGCTGTAATCAGGGAGCGTTCTTGTCAAAGGGCGATTCCAATCATCGTAGGTACTCTCCAACATAAGCCCGTTGGAAAATTCTTCTTTTAAGATATTGCCAAAGGGATCAAGAGTTCTAGAAAACCCACTTCCTTTAGTTAAACGGCCTAAGCGATCGTACTGAAATTCGCGAGAGCTGCCTAGGCGGGAGCTTACTTTAATCAATTCCCCTTGAGAATTATATTCATATGAGAGAAGAGTCCCGTCGGGTTTGGTTTTTGTTTGGATTTTTCCACTTGGGGTATAGGTCCAAAAAGTGGTTCGGGTTTCTGCTTCTGTTAGGGAGGTTTGGTTTCCTTTAGGGCTATAAGAAAAGTGTAAAGGCCCTTGTCTAATGAGTCGAAGAGCTAGGTCGTATTCGAATTCTTCTAATAAACTGCCTAGGCAGAAGCTGCCTGGGATTTCTCTTTTAAGAAGAAGGTTGTGTGCATTGTAGGTTTCGATCGTCTCTATGTTTCTTGGATCTCGGATCGTTTTGACTAAGACTTGATCTCTTTCCTCATAGGTAATGTTTGTTTGTGCGCCTTCCTCATCGACTATTTTAATCAGGCGGTTATAAGGATCATAAATAAAAGAAGAAGTTCCTGCTCGTTTGATTGTTGCAGCAAGACCTGCTGAATCATAAGTCCAATGGGTTGTCAGAAGGCCATCTATGGATTTTGTGAGCAGCTGACCCATTTGATCATGAACATAGGTGATGCAGCGATTCGCTGTTTCTTCGGCTGCTAAAAATCCGAGGGAGTCATAGCGAAATTTTGTTTTGCGATTAGCTCTTGTCTCTTCTATTTTTTGCCCTGCTAAATTGTATTTGTAGTAAGTGGCAA
>NZ_CAAJGQ010000024.1 GCF_901000775.1 Candidatus Rhabdochlamydia sp. T3358 | reverse complement strand
AACCGCAAAAGATTGCATTCGACTTTAGGATATGTGTCGCCTATAGATTTTGAGGCTGCATGGAATTGTACAGCTGAGAGAGTGATATAAAAAGAAAAGTTTTAATGAAGATATCGCAAGCGAGCCCTGCATAGCTCGCGGAGACGATACGAATGAAGATAGAAAAATTTATGTTCTAAGTGTCTAAAAAATGGTTGCAATATCAAAGTAAGCTCTCATAATAGGGCTCAATAAGCAGAACTTCATATCCTCTTTCTTGGGGATCTAATTGAAGAACATCTTCGAGTTTTGATCTATCAGATGGATCAAGCATATAGATTTCAAGAGTATTCAAATTGGTATTTTTATATCCATAAGCTTCAGCTGCAGAATAAAGAGCTAGTACAACTTTCTGATTGAATTTTGATTTCTTTAGTGCATCAAGAAGTTCTATTTTTTCAGACAAGCCTGAGCGATAAGTCCTCATCTTACACTTTTTCTTGATGTTTTAGTGGTCTAACCAGCTCTCAAGAAGAAGCTTTGATTTTTTAAAGAAAAATCTCTTAGCCGTTCTTATTCCTTTGGTTTGGAGAATCCCCCCTAATACCAAAACTCCAAAAACCCGTTGAACTAGACCGACACTTACCCCTACTTCTTTAGCCACTTCCCTTAAGGCAATCCCTTGTTTTTTCATTCCTTCTCTTAAAAGCCAATCAAGAATAAGCGATGACTTATCAGCATAGATATTGCCTTCAACAGGTTCTTCATTTGAACTCACTAGAAATCGACCTTTCATTAGGATCTCCTACTGTTCAATATATATTGAACAGTTGAAAATAGTGAACAGTGGGTTCGGTCTTCTCTACAAGAAAAAAGAAAGAAAAAAAATAAATTTGCAGATAACTCTCCTGGTAATTCAATTTTGTTCTTATATATTTATAGGATGTCTAAATTGTTAATTACAATAAAGTGTGTTAATATAATAAAAAAGAGCTAATCTTTATTATTATAAAGATATAAATCTGCAATTAGACAACAAAATTACTTAAAAATAATAGGAGGGTCTTATGTCAGAATCACCAACTACAGAACTTAAATCTCAAATATTAGAAAAAGCACCAAGTACATCTCTTGGACAAGCTAATGGCCCCTTTAATACACAGGCTAAATTACAAGCTGCACTATGGATGTTATGCAACATCCTTATAAAAGTTTCAGAGGTACTCAGTAAAGCCAGAACCGAATCAAACCTTGCAAGCATAAAGGCGGGTTTTTCTTCTGCTGATGAGACCGCAAAAGCAGGTCTTCTTCAGTTAGGAGGCGGTGCTATTCTTGCTGGAACAGGAGTGGCTCAAGGTGTAGCTGGATGTAAGAGTGCTGCAGAGCTTGCTGAAGTAAAAGCATGGCGTGATAATAAGTTAGCGGAGATCAATAAAAATACAATGAATCCAAAGGAAGAGCTTCCTGCAGAATCGGTAAACCCACCTATAGAAGAGGTAGAGGACTCCGATATCACAGTACAAGTGGAGGCACTTGGAGATGAACCTATATTAGAAGAAATAGAAGAAGAAATCTTTTATGATGCGCAAGAAGAGGTGCAATCTTGCAAACAAACTGAACCAGAAGAGCAAACAGAAGAAGCTCAAATGGTAGAAAAGGAGAATGCTCAAGGTAAAATGACTGGAAAGGAAGGCTATAGACCTATTAGACAGGTGGAGAGAGAATATGAAACTAATAAAGATGCTATTCAGGCTAAAGCAGGAAAAATTCAAGGTTTAGCTGCACCGGGGCAAGGTTTGTATCATGTATTTCAGGGTTTAGGAGATATAAAAAGGTCCGAATCTCAGAAAGACACCAATGAACAGCAAACAAAAGAAAATACTCAAGCCCAACAAGAAAAAACAGCTGATGGTCTTAATAAAGAAATTGACAGGTTAAAAGATTTTGATGCTTTCCGAAGCAACTCATCAAGTCTTAAAGGGTAAAACTTTAGAGCTTCTGTTAGCTTTTTAAAGAAGGAGCTAACAGAATGCTTATTTTGAATTTATAAAATTTAAGAGCTCTTATCGTATGCAACAAAAATATAATATGAGTTCCTTCAAACTAAAGGAAGATTTTCCGCTGTTTGGCACAGTTTTTATATATCTGATTGATAAAGGTTTGTAATCAGGATTTGACCTTGCGGTTACTTTAGCTCGAGTTGCCTGCATATCATCATCACTTTCACTTTCACTTTCATTGCTTAAGCGCCTCTTAAATAGTTTCCCCATTTCAGATCGATTAGTTTTTAAAGCTTGATCCGTTAAATATCGGTCAGTCATACTTCTTGCGGAAAAAGGGTTTGTTAAATCATTGTTTGTCGACCATGTCATAAGATACCTCTTGATGTGTTAAGCACACACTTTTCCTAATTCATTAAATTATTAGTCAGCACTTTAATTCTTTTATAACAAAACCATCTGAATGATCATTTTAAGGTGAAACTAAACAATAAAGTTCACCTTTTTAAAAAAAACTCATCTGCTTTTAAGATATTTAGCTTCTATTAGCTTCTTATTTAAGAAGCTAATAGAAGCGTTATTTAAACTTTAAAAACTGGACATTTATAAGAGAGAACAATTTTTATTTGTACCAGTTACTCTACCACTAAGGCTAGAATTTCCTGAGCTCTTCGAGCTTGTAGATGTTTCAAAAGAACTTTGTTGTGTACTTCCATTACTAGAAGCAGGAGTAAACTTATATGAAGTCACTTTAGCAGATTGTGTATCATTACTTGAACTGCTTGAACCACTTAAACGTGTAGGATCATTTCTATTTAATTGATTCATTTTGGAACGCTCATTTTTTAAAGCTTGATCCGTCAAATATCGGTCGGTCATACTTCTTGCAGAAAAAGGATTTGTTAGATCATTGTTTGTTGACCATGTCATGAGACACCTCTTGTGTGTTAAGCACACACTTTTTCTAGTTCATTAAATACTAGTCAGGATTTTAATCATCACGATGATGATTTTGCAAAAGTATATTGCTTTTTGATCCTGGGCATCTAACTTCTAGTTAGCCATAAAAGGTTCCTCTCCCTTTTAGTTCTTTTAAACACTTAGAGTTGTTAAGTTTTTATCTACACCTTGATTTTTTGGAGGATCTTGGTACTAGTAGGTTTAAAAACTAAAAAACTTTCATTTCTCCAACTCTTCGTGTTTAAAAGAAATATATGTTAATAATAAAAAAAAGATAAGTCAACAAGAAGTTTTTTTATTCCGGATAATTATTTTGAAATGTCTAAATATCAAACGCTTCCAAACTCATTTTATGTGTAAATAATTTATTTTTAAGAAGAGTTTTACTAGGAAATAAAGTAGGGTTTGTTGTGTTAAAATTTAAGCTCTTATTTTTATAAGAATTCTTAAGTTATTTGCATAGAGGTTTATCAATTTTTTCCAAGGTAAATTTTTTAAAAGAACAGATTTTTTATCTACAAGTTTTCTGATCACATGCTTTTTTTAAATCAGGCTCTGAATAGTCATCTGCTAAACGGCTTACATCTGAGCAAAGATTTGAAGGAACATTCTCATCTCCAGTGTAGATGTAATGCAGTAGGTACAATACAGCTTGGTAATCGGTGTTTTGTAGTGTTTCTATATTTAGATCTTTGAGCGTAATAACAGAGGATATATCGGTTTTACCTGTATAAATCTCATGAACTAGATAGAAGAACTCCTCGTAATGAGAACTTTGAAATTTCCCTATTAAGTTTTTATGTTTGAGAGATAGAACAGCTTGATCCCATTTCTTTTTATCGCATATTTTTTTTAAATTCGGTTCTAAATAGAGATCTGCCAAATGACTGACAGTTAGGCAAAGATCTAGGGGAACATCGACATCACCGGTATAAATGTAACGAAGTAAATACAAAAACCCTTCGTAATCGATGTTTTGTAATTTCTTTGTATGATCTTGATCTTTGAGTATAATAGCAATCAGAGATCCTTCTAAAAAATTTGTTTGAAAAAGTGCATGGAAATAAAGATTTCTTTGAGATAGAATTTCTCTGTTTACTAAAATTTCTTGAGGATTTTGCGAGTCACCTACGATTAAAGTTTGGTTGCTGAATTCTTTTTTATTAAGGAGATAATCAAGAGAAGTAATTTTTTCATCAGCTTTAAAGATTTCAAAGTTTTTATTTAAAAAGATGATTTCCCAAACTGTTTTAATGACAAGATCATCTTTGGCTAAGCAACCTGCATTTAATATGAAAAGAGCATTTCTAGGGCTTTTTATTAAATGTTCCTGGCAATTCTTTGGGAGTGGCTTATTTTTTTCTAAGTAAGCTGTGCAAGCAATTGATAAAATAATGTTTGGGCCTAAACTAAACATTGATAAGTAATAGGTTATATTATCTGTATTTATTCTATTTTTTACCCATTGGACGACTTCCAATTCTTTAGAATGATCATTAGAAATAAAAATTAAAAGACTTTTTTCAAGGTAAGAATTAAAGGAAAGAAGATTTTCATATTTAGAATCTTTTTCATTTTGAAGGATTAAAGCCGTAGCATCAATCTTATCGATCAATTGAATGATATGTTTAATAAAATCTAGCTGATTTAATTTTAGTTGATTGCTATGAATTACACAGGTAATTTCACTGCAATTTAGTTTATTGTTTTTAATATAGGAAAAACAAATATTATATGAACCTATCTTGAATTAAATTTATTGTTTTAAAGATACTTGCCGACTTAAGAAATTCATCCAATAGCCAAGTAGTCCAAACATTAATAGACCATTCCAATATACTGCCTTTCTTTCCCAGCGCACTGTAAGGCGACGAAAGCCTGTCTTTAACCAAGAAATCGTTCTCTCAACGACCCAACGTTGCTTTTCAAGGTAGCAAAT